>JAKAVJ010000017.1 GCA_021827525.1 Microcaldota archaeon | reverse complement strand
GCCTTCCTGTTGTTCTTTGTCATCCTCTGTACGCTCATTATCTCTATGACTTCGCTCTTCAGGTTTGGGAGCAGCGCATCCACTATCTCGCGCTCCTCTATCCTCTTGCCGCTGTGGAAGATCTGCTCTATGGATGTAATTTCGTGCGCCTTGACCTTCTTCCCCAGCTCTGTCAAGGGCGTCCACTCCTCTATGTTGAACACTCTCTCGTTCTGGTCCCTGTTGTTTCCGAATCTTCTTCCTCTCATAGCCAAGCAATCACTTTGTTATAGCCTCTTTCACCTTGTTCACCAAGGCCTCCATCGACCCTACGTCGAAGTTGTTCTTCCTGTACGTGGAAAACACCACGCTGTCGCTTCCCAGCTTCTTTGAGTAGTCGCTGATGTGGTGGCCGAAAATCCTCTTCTGATCGAAATCTATGTTGCCCCTTATGCCCATGCCCGCGTCTATAGCGCCTTTTGCGGCGGCGAAGAGTATTGACGCCTTTGAGGGCCTGTACAATCCTATGTCAAGCACGAACTCCTTGCTCTTCAGGTCCTTTGCCTTCTTCGCCAGCAATACACCTGTTAGATACGCGGTTGGAGTGTTCCTCTTGGGCATCCAGCCGAACTTCGACAGCTCGCTCGAATTCACAGTAGTGAGCACCTTGTCCCCGTTAGCTTCATATTCAGCTACCTGCATCCTTATGCCCCTGTTGGATCTCCTTACAATGACCCTGGGCAGGCCTCCCTTCAGCAGCGTAAGCCTCTTCCTGTAATCGGTGACGCCACGCGCCCTCCTCTTCCTTATCACTTTCATCAATACCACTGCATCATATGTGCTTCAGCTTGTCCATCTGCTCGTCAGTTATGCTCACTCCCCTGCCCTTTATGTGGTTTATGAGCGTCATCTTTGTCTGGAAGCTGCCTCCCTTGACAAGAGCATAGAACTTCTTGAACATCTCGTTATTTATCACTTTCTCTTCTTTGAGCTCTGCAAGTATCCTTCTCTGCGCCCTGACCTTCTTCTGGTATGTCATGGTGCCCCTGGCCTTCCTCGTGCCCTTCTTCCTGCCTTTGCCCCTCCTCCTGCCTTTGGCGCGCTTCTCCTTGAGTATCTTCGAGTATACGCTGAGGTTGTTTTTCTCCTTGAGCGCGTACACCTTGCCGCTCTTTATAAGGGCCCTGACATCCTCCCTGGTTATGGCCTTCTTTGCGTCTTCTAGCGCGTCTGGCTTTATCCTCACGCTGCTAACTCCCCTCTTAAGCATGTCAGCAGCTGTCCTTTTAGTAAGCTTTACACTCATTTCGATGCACCGTTTACAATGTGGAGATTCTGCTCCTTGGCGAATTTTAGCATCTCCGCCCTGAGCCTCTTCGAGGTGCCGTGCGCCATGGCAAACTCATATCTCTTTGTGTCTATGTCCGGATTCTCTATCAGGCTGTTGAGCTCTGAAATGCTGTGCACCACCATGAGGCGCATGCCGCTCTTCCTGACTCCCCTGGCGTTCTCCGAGTTCCTGTAGCCTATGGTCGGCTCCGCACCCATGAAATTCTTCTTTATCCTCTTCTTGTTGTCTATGCCGCGCTGCTTCCTCCAGCTGTCCTTGACCCTCTTCCTGTTCTTGGTGCCGTAGTTGGGCACGTTGAACTTCGGATGCGTTTTCTTCTTCAAAGCCAAAACAATCACACTCATTCTTCAAGCGCATAATATATGCCGTCCTGGAATATCCTGTTATCCTTGTGCCTAACCCTGCATGCCCCCTTTATGTTGGCTGCGGTCTGCGACACGTCCTCGAGGCTCGTGCCATATACCCTTATGGATTGCCCCTTTGCCTCTACCTTTGTATTGCCCATTATGCGCGCCATCCTCGAGCTTCTCTCCCCAAAGAGGTTCTTTATCACTACCTTGTTGTCCTTGACTTCGACTGTAGTAGGGAAGTGCACGAACACCATGGTCATCTTCCTTTCGTAGTATTCGTTGACGCCCTTCATGTTGTTGTGTATCTCCTTAGCAACGGTGTTGACCAGGTTGGACGATTTCATCGCGAGCTTCTTGCTCTCTATCGGCTCCACCTTTATTGTGTCGCCCTCAAGCTTTACATTCAGCAGGGAGTCGTTGTAGGTCAGCGTATTGCTGCCAAGCTTGCCCTTTATGTCAAGCCTGTTGGCTTTCTGCTCGACCTTCACTCCCTCAGGCACCTTTATCTCCATAAAAACCATCAATAAACATATACCAGCAGCCTTCCTCCTATATTCTTGCCCTTGAGTTCCTTGCTCGTCATCACGCCTTCTGGCGTAGAGACTATAAGTGTGCCGAAGTCCTTGCTCGGCACATACCTCATTTCATACTTCAGTATATCCTCCTTCTTTATGCTGAACCTTGGCTTTATGACGCCTATATCATTGACCTTGTTCGAAAGCGCTATCTTGAGCTTCTTTATGCTCCTGTCTACGAATTCGTCGTATCCGACTATGTACCCCTCGCGCTTCATTGCGTCCAGTACGGCCCGTATCAGCTTCGTGGAATACACTATGCAGTCCTGCCTGCCTATGTACTCATTGGTCTTTATCGTGTTTATAGCGTCTGCCAGCCTGTCCATGAATATCAACCATACTTTTTGAAGCCCAGATCAGCAGCTACCTCCCTGAAGCATCTCCTGCATATGTACAGGTTGTGCTCCCTTATGAGTCCCCTGCTCGTGCCGCATATCCTGCATTTCCTCAGGCCCTTCCCTCGGAATTTCTCTTCGACTCTCATTTTCATAATCATACGCCTCTATACAAAATTTACGCCCAGCCTCTTCGACAGGTAATCCTTTATCTCGTCGCGTGGCACTATCCTGTGCTTGCGCGGTATGCGGCTGTTGCGAACCTTCCTCTCCGCGACGCGCACTCCCTTCCTCCTGAATGACACATTGACGTTCATCCCAAGCATGCCTACTGTGGGGTCGTACTTTATCCCATTTATGTCTATGTACTCGTTTATGCCGAAGCTCAGACTATTGTTAGATATGGACGATTCCTTGACCCTCATGTCTACTGCTTCGAGCAGGCGCTTAACCAGCTTGTCGGGATCCTTGCGCACCGTGGCATATGCTCCTATCTTGCTGCCTTTTGTTATCTTGAATGACGGGTTCCTCTTCTTTGATATCTCGTCAGTGGGTTTAACACCTGTGATGGTCTCGATGAGCTTCTTCGCGTTCTTCTGCTTCTGCTCGTCGCTGCCAGTGCCGATGTTGACTATCACCTTGTCTATGGATATGTCCCTCATCGGGTTTGCAGACCTTTCCTCCTTGCTTTTTGCAGCAGCCTTTTCACTCATCAGCATCACTCAATTACCATAATATTCCTTACCAGCGTCTCGAAGGAGTTGCCCTTGCTATCCTCCACCATGACCGTCTTGCCGCTGTGCATCGTGCCGTTGTTGACCTTCTTTATCACTCCTGTAGAGCCTACGTGCACTCCGTCTATTATCATGCATTTCTTGCCTTCGCCGAAAGCCAGTACGCTTCCAACGCCTTTGCCATCGGCGCTCAGCTTGACGGAGTCATTAGTCTTAATGCTATTGGTGCCCTTGATTATCCTTCCGTCGTGAAGCCCTACCATTATCCCGCCTTTGGCGGTCTTGTACTTGCGCACGACCTTGTATGTTGGCACTGCGCCCTTCTCGGCGTTTTGCAATAATACTTTTCCATACTCATCTATGCCTATGGCAAATTCTTTACCGGCATCCTTTGCCGATACTATATCGCCAAGGCCAACTGGATAAGCCGGATCGGATACGGGCTTGCCGTTCACCATCAAGGCGCCTCCCTTTATGACCTTTATCGCCTCGCCCGTCCTTGCCACTAATCCTGCCTTCTTGGCGAAAAGGGTCAGGGCTATGCTTTTGTCTTTCGTATGCCTCCCTGGGCTAGCCTTGATCACATACTTTCCGGCCTTCCTCTCTATGCCGAAGTATGCCGGCGCATTCAGGCGCTTTATGTGTCTTGAATTTCCTTTTATTGCCATCTAACCAGCTTATTAAGATTAATATCAGCTAACTGCCGCAGCGGCTTCCTCCTTTGCCACTGTGGCGTCACCGGGCCTTGACACAGGCTTCGCAGCTGCAGCCTTGGTCTCCAAATCAGCCTTTGCGGCCTTTGTATCGGATACGGCGGGCTTCGGCACGGCCTTAAGCTTGAGCTTGCCCGCCCTTACCTTGTCCGACAGGTTCAGGTCAGTTATATACACATTGTTAATCCTTATCGGTATGTCAAACTCCTTGCCTCTGGAATTCTTTTTCTTCATCGAGTCTATGAATAGGAAGCCCTTGCGCATGTCAACGCGCAGCACTTTGCCGGTTTTCCCCCTGTTCTTGCCGCTCATTATCTTTATAGTATCGCCTTTCGATACCTGTACCGCCCTTTTTGTTATGCCGAGCTTCTTAGCCAGGGACTTGTCAACATGCGAATGCGAGAAATGCTGCAGCTCGTGCAACGGCGCTTTGAACCTGAAGCGCCTCTGTTTTCTCGGTTTGCTGCTTTTTATCATTATACTACCCTTGAAGCTATGCTAGCCAGCTTTATGTACCTTTCAACTACCTCCCTTGCCATGGGCCCCTTTATCTCGGTCCCTATCGGCAGGTTGGCGTCATTTATCAGTACTCCTGCATTGTCCTCGAACCTGATGCGCATGCCGTTCGCCCTCCTTATCGGCTGCTTCTGCCTTATGATTACGACGCGAACTACTTTCTTCACGTATTGCGGCGACCCGACCTTTACGCTTGCCATTATTATATCCCCTATGCCGGAAGATGCCATCCTGCCTTTCTTGCCAGCCTTGCCGACCTTGTTTATTAGCATCAGTGTCTTGGCTCCGCTGTTGTCGGCGCAAGTAAGCACCGAATTCGGCACCAATGTCCTAGAAATGCTGCTTGAAACTGCTCTCATGATTACGCACTTTTAATTATCTTAGTGACCACAAAGCTCTTCGTCTTGCTCAGCCTCCTCGTTCCTCCTACTGATACTATGTCACCCGTCTTTGCCTTTATGCAGTCGGGGTTATACGCCGCGATGCGCGACGTCTTCCTGAGCGACCTTTCATACTTGTGCAGGAATATTGTGTAATCCCTGTTTATTATCACAGTCTTCCTCGCTTTGTCGCTGACTACCAGTCCCTCGAACTCGTAGCCGCGAACCTTGAGTTTCCCATGTATCGGGCATTTTATATCGTTGCATTCCAAACAATCACACCTTGAAAAACGGATGTAGTGCGAATCGCAGTCCGCTATAAGCTTTTGCCTCAGAGCCTCCTTCTTTTGAAGTATTTCATTCCTTTTTCAGTCCTTTCGAAGGGCCTGAAGCGGATTTCTTCTCCAGGAACAATAAATCTATTTTTACCAGCAATAAATTTAAATGTTGATATATTTTTCAGCACGCGCTTCCTACTGCCTTCATCTGTAAATACGAGCAGCGTGTTGCGTGTTTCGTCTATTACTTTTCCCCGTATGCCTTTCTGGTATATATCAAGGCTCTTTACTACCTCTACATTCAGGCCTATGAGTTCATGTAAGACGATGTTCTTATTATTATATTCAGGCATACTTATAAACCTTTCCCTATTTGCTATTGGCTGGGCATTCTCGATGTAAGCGAATGCTCACTAAAGCTTAAAATAACTTGGCACCTATTTAAATATAACGATAAGTGGTCACATGTATGGGCAAGAGAAAGGAGGATCGGGAGAGAGGTTCAAGACCGGAATCGGGGGCCTTGACACAATGCTTTACGGCGGAATACCTGTAGATAACCAGGTCATCTTGGCAGGAGGGCCAGGTTCGGGGAAGACGCTCATGTCTTTTGAGATATGCTATAACAGCGCAAAGGCAGGCATCCCTGCAGTGTTCCTTGCACTCGAAGAGGAACCAAACACCGTAATAAAGAATGCAAAATCGGCATTTCCTGACTTCAAGGACATAGACGATCTCATAGCTAAGAAGCTCTTATACATAGATGGGGAAGGATCATCAAACAAGCTGCAGCAAGAATCAGATTCTTCAAAATACATATTCGGCAATATGGTTGCAGATATAGAAGGCATACTATCTGATTACAATGCGAAATGCCTTGTCATAGACTCTATATCCCTGATTAAGCTCATGCTAGGGGATGAGCTCTCATACAGGCGCTCGATGATATCGCTTGTATCAAACCTTAGGAGGCTTAATGTTACCTCATTTCTCACTGTAGAGATGCCTTCAGCAGAGAGGAAGGACCTCAAGTTCACACCGGAGTTCTACATATTCGACGGCATAATAACCATGTATCAGACGGGCCAAGAGGACAAACGCACATTAGCAATAGAAGTGGTAAAGATGCGTGGAACTAACCATAGCTGGGTGTTATCGCCATACGAGATAGAATCCAACGGTTTCAAGGTGTTTACCATAGAGGAATAAAGATGTCATCGAAAGGCAAAGGAACCGGTTTTAAAAATACCCCCAATAAAGCCAACCAGAACAGGGCGCTTCCGCGCATCAATAAGAAGAATAGCCATACTGAAAATGAGAGACGCAAGCTTTTACTCGCAGCCTCCGCAACCATAATAATATTGCTAATAGCCATGGCTTCCCTGCTGCTCACAAGACCCACAAACACTTTATCATCATGCGGCAGCAGGGCAATACCGGGTCTCAAGTACTCATGCTATGAATACTTTGCCAACCAGACGCGAAATGCATCAATATGCCACAACCTGCCCGTGCCGCTCATGTACTCCTGCATATCAAATGTAGCATTCTTATCGTCAAACTCCAGCATGTGTATATACTCTGGATTGCCATACAACTATAGGAACTCGTGTCTGGACCAAGTAGGAATATCAAGCCATAATCCCTCTGTATGTGCAGAGATGAACAGCACCAACGAAAGTGCCTGTGCCTATGGAATTGCACAATCACAGAATTTCTCAACGATCACTACGTGTGGTTATATAAACAACGATTCACTCTCTAATGAGTGCTATTCAAGGTATTATTATCAGCAAGCTGCCGCAACGAAGAATTATACATACTGCAATTATCTGCCTAATGTGCCTAACACCACTATAATGACCGATATACTCACATCGACTTCAAACACCAGCAGGATATCGGATTCGTATACGTATACATATTACAACATAACTCCACAGGGCATGTGCTATTCCAATGTTGCATACCTGGCCAGCAACAAGACAATATGCTCGCTGCTTTCCGGCCTCAATTCCCAGTTGTGTATGGAGCCGTTCATTACTGCGAAGCCGTCGAACGAATCGACGCTGCTGGCAAGCTGCTCAGAGGTCCCCGCAGACCTGAAAGAGGTATGCACCGAAGGAGTATTGGTTGACGAAGCCGTTCAGAATGCGAATGTCAGCATATGCCTGTCGCTTAACCAGACGAACTTCAAGGATTCTTGCATAAGCGAGGTTGCTGCAAAGGTCGGAAATTCGACTTATTGCAGCTACATAAGCAACGCCACTGCGCAGGAAGGATGCATATCCTATTTCAATATTAGCAAGTAATATACTACACTTTCAGGTTTTGATATGTCGGAAAAAGATGCGATACATATAGAGGGTATAATATCAGCCATAGCTGAAAGCCAGGGCAGAGGGGGCAGAATAAAATACACCATAGTATCCAGCAGGCCTCCCTTGTCGATAAGCGTCGAAACCGAAGAAAGGATGCAATTGTATAGCGTAATAAGCCTGTCATATTCACCGTCCAGCAGGGAAGCCAGCAGCAACTCGCTCGAGAAGATAGGCTCGCCGGAGAAAGGCAGAGCCGAATTTGACTCTGCTATAAAATCACTTGTAAATCATCTATCTATAGAAAAAAATCTCGAAGCTATGAAGACAGAGAGGTCAAGGCCCGAGCTTGATAGGATAACAGACAACATGCTCAGCAAACTTGGTCATTCCGGGGAGGAATTCGTAGAAGCGTACCTTGCAGGTGCACCTATAGCGATTCGCTTCCACAATGACGGCGATGGCTCTACCGGCGCGATAGGACTATACAACGCGCTGCAAAAGATTGGAAAAGAATATGTTGCTGGGGATAGGCCCGTCAGATGGACCATGCACAAAGGAGTAACCTATGACATGGACGCTTTCTACAACGATTCAATGTACTTTTCAAATTACTCAGGCGCATTCATGCCGCATGTCTGCATCATAGATTTTGGCACGACCATAGATAGCAATCCAGCAATAAAGGCTTCATCAGGCAAGTGCAGCATAACGTGGCTTGACCACCACCCCATACCAGAGGAATTTTTGGGGAAGGAGCTGGAAAATTACATTAACCCGATAAACTATTCCGGCAGCGCTGATTATACCGGGGGGTACCTTGCATGCATGTTTGCCGAGGCGATATCTGGTGTCAGGTCAAACAATATCAGGGAGGCATCACTGATAAGCGACGTGAGCAAGTATGCCGATCTGAACAACAAAGAAGCGCTGAAATACGCCACAGTCTTGGACTTCCTCACCGGATTGAAAGACTACACTAGATATTTGGACGGACCAATAACGCCGAAGTACCTGGCGAAGATGCTAGCCGATAGCGAAAAGCTGAATTCCATCTACTCATATGCTAATGAGATAATGGCAGACTCGGTGGAAATGGGTCTCAAGTACGGCAAGGAATATATGAGCGAGGAAGGCGTGAATATCAACGTAGTCGATTTCAGCAAGATAGCCGATAAATACTCCGGATACGTGCTGCCTGGAAGATACAGCTCTAGGCTGCAGAGCCATATAGAGAAGTCAGGAGGCAAAGGCTCCATAACAATAGTCACTTTTAACAATTACATCTCCATAAGGATAAGCAAGCACATAGCAGAGAGTATCGACATGCTCAATATAATAGAAAGGCTCAAGGATGAGAGTGAATTTGTAGAATCAGGGGGAGGGCACAAGGAGGCATGCAGCATAAAGATATACAGCGAGGGCAAAAAAGAGGTGCTCAACCTTCTATTGAAAGAGCTTCATGCAAGAGGCATAGGCAAGTGAAGGCGCGCATCAATTTTAGCGGGCTTGCAGCAGAAAGTTTGCGACCGCCGGGATTTGAACCCGGGTTTTTGGCTTGGAAGGCCAGAGTCCTACCAGGCTAGACTACGATCGCATTGAGCATTATCTATTGTGATGGAAAGCCTATAAAGACTTTCTCC
>JAKAVJ010000022.1 GCA_021827525.1 Microcaldota archaeon | reverse complement strand
CTACGACCTACTGGTTAACAGCCAGTCGCTCTACCTACTGAGCTACAGAGGCATTTGATATCTCTTTCTTTATCATCTTCGCTATTTCCTTTGGGTCTCCCCTCTTGCCTGTCTCCTTGAGCACCGCACCTATCAGATATGCGAGCGCGTCGTTTTTGCCTGCAGCGAATTCAGACGCAGCTTTGGTATTATCTTTTATAACCTTTTTAACTATATCCCTTAGACCCTGCAATGAGGGCTTTGGGCCCGACCTCGAGGCGATATCAGAGGGGCGGAAGCCGGTATCAACGTATTCCTTTATGATCTCCTTGGCATATCTCTCTGTTATCTCGCCCTTGTCTATCATGGCGAGCAGCTCAGAGAAGGTATCAGGCGATGCCCTGGACTGCGATATGCGCTCCGACCTCCAGTTGAGGCTCTTGAGGAGGTAGTTTATCATCCACCGGGATGCAGCCTTCGGCTTACTGTATATCCTGCACACATCTTCGAAGAATGATGCGAAATCCCTGCCAGTATAGACTATAACCTTGGCATCATAATCGCCTATACCATACTGCTTTGAGAAGCGCTTTACCATGGTGTCTGGCAGCTCCGGCATCCCTTTTTCTATTTTGCTTTTCCACTCATCTGATATGTCGAGCACAGGAAGGTCAGGGTCGAATATGTACCCGTAGTCCTCCTCGAATTCCTTCTTCCTCAACGTCCTTGTGGTCTTTGCCACCTCGTCAAAGTGCCTTGTCTCCCTCTCTACCTTGCGCCCTAGCCTCACTATGTTCTGCTGCCTCACCGCTTCGTAGTTCAGCGCCTTCTCGACATTCTCGAATCCAGTGACGTTCTTCACTTCTGCCCTCTCCCCTCCGTCAACCGATATGTTCGCATCAACTCGCAACGATGCGCCTTTCGACTGATCGTACACCTTCAGGTATTCCAATATCGTTGAGAGCTTCTCTAGGAAAGCTCTTGCTTCCTTGGGGCTCTTCATGTCAGGCTCGGTCACTATCTCTGCTAGGGGCGTGCCGGCCCGGTTGTAATCCACAAGCACATGGCTTGCCGTCTCAAGATTCCCGTCAGCATACAATATCCTTGCCGGATCCTCCTCAAGATGCACCCGCCTTATTCTTATCTTCATCCCGTTTACCTCTATCGAGCCTTCAGACGCTATAGGCACTTCGTATTGCGTGATCTGGTAGTTCTTGGGCATGTCCGGATAGAAGTATGTCTTCCTGGAGAAGTATGATTCTGGGTTTATCCTGCACCCCAATGCTAGACCTATGCTTATGACATGGTCTATGGCCTTCTTGTTTATGACGGGCTTTGTGCCAGGGTATCCAAGGCATATCTCGCACGTGGAGCTGTTGGGCTGCGCATCCTTGGGATAAGCTTCGCATGAGCAGAAGAGCTTGCTCTCAGTGTTGAGCTGGCAGTGGACCTCCAATCCTATCATTATGCTCATTTTATTACCTCTGCAGCTGCGGCTAAGCTTATCAGCCTGCTTTCCATGAAATGATCAGTTATTAATTGCATGCCTGCAGGCAGGCCTTGCGATGTGCCAACAGGCATGGATATTGTCGGGAAGCCGCACAGGTTGGGCGCGGTGGTCATCTTGTCCATGTTGTAGATCTCCAAAGGCGAGAGCTTGGCTATATCGTCGAACCTTGGAGGCAGCATGGGCATTGATGGGGTCGCTATTGCATCCACGTTCTTGAATGCTGCCTTGAATTCCTTTATCAGAATGCTGCGCACCTTCAGCGCCTTCATGTAGTATGCATCGCGGAAACCTGCGGCACGCATATACGTACCTAGTATTATCCTCCTCTTCGCCTCCTCACCGAAGCTGCTGGAGCGTATGCTTGAGAAGTATTCAGAGAACTCGCCGCTTATTTTATCCTGCTTGCCGTAGCGCATGCCGCAGTACTTGGCCAAATTCGTCGACGCTTCGCCCATCGCAATTATGTAGTATGCAGCAATCGCGTATTTTGTGCTCGGCAGTGAAATCTCCGATATCTCTGCTCCCTGCCCTTCGAGCCTGGCAATCGCATCCTCTACCAGTTTCTTGACATTGCCGTCTATCCCGCTGAAATATTCCTTCGGCAGGCCTATCTTCATGCCCTTGATATCCTTGCCTATATACTTAGTGAAATCTTCGCTGCCCTTGTTGTAGCTGGTCGAATCGAGTGGATCGTGCCCCGCCATTACTGAAAGCATAAGTGCTGAATCATATACCTCCTTGGATATTACACCTACCTTGTCCATGCTGTTTGAGTAATCTATCAGGCCGTATCTTGATACCCTGCCATATGTTGGTGTCAAGCCTACAGTGCCAGTGAATGCGGCAGGCGCAGTTATGCTGCCCCCGGTGGATTCTGCTATCGCTATGTGGGGGAAGTCTGCTGCTGCAGTGGCGCATCCCGCACCCCCGCTGCTGCCGCCGCAAGTCCTTTCGGGATCATATGGATTCTTAGGCACCTGATAGGCGCAGTTTGTAGAAAATGTGCCGAACCCGAATTCGTCCTGGGCAGTTTTCCCCAGTATCATGCCGCCCGCTGCTTTCACCTTCGCTACTGCCGTAGCATCGAAATTGGGCACATATGTCTCAAGTATCTTTGAGCCTGCTGTGGTCCTTATGCCTTCGGTGCACAGGCAATCCTTCACAGAAACAGGAAGGTATTGCAGAACTCCTTTCTGCGGCTTTGCCTTGCCAAAACCTTCATTCATGGTTATGAAGGGTGCGTATTTCTTCTGCATGGAGCTAGAACTAGCTTTCACATCAGAAATAAATTTATCTGTGTCTATGCTGCCGGATTTCACTTCTTCCAGGAATGTTTTTACCCGTATTAATATAACCACCTTTTTCAAATGAGCTTGGGCCCGATTATGTATCCGTTCTCCAAAGCTCCTGTGTTCTTCTTTATGTCAACGCTTTTCTTCTTCACCTTGTCATCGCGCCATATGTTCCTTATCTCCGTGGCATGATATGCCGGCTGTACTCCTTCTGTATCGACGCTTTCCAGCTCCCTGAAAGCTGTTAGGATCTCGCCCATCTCAGAGACGAACTTTTCTTCTTCTGAACTGGTCAGATTAAGCTTTGCGTTTGAGCATATGCGCGCAAGCATCTCCTTGTCGACCTTTTGAAAATTCACCATATGATTGCATTTAGGATTGCATATCTTTATAACCTTTTTGTACATGAATGCGGCTCTTTGCACGCAGGCGGGTAAACATATATAAGTTTTAACAGGGATAGGACCTAGGTTTTATGGAAGATTATACGGTCGTTGAGCACAGGGTCCATAAGGAGGAGAAGGAAGGAGAGTACATAATAGTAGCGCTGAATTACACCCTGCCAACATACATAAGGGCGAGTTCGAAACAGATTCTGCAGAAAGGAGAGGTGATACAGCTCGATGCGGATAATCTCATTTATAAAGGTGCACCGATTGGAAAGCTACTGACCAAGAGGCTGGGCTCTGAAATAAAGATAAACACTGACTATGACATAAAGTATACCGGCGGGTATTCGAACGATGGCAAGACCATATACATTGACAGGAACTTCCCAAAAACCCTGAACATAAATGGAAAGGAGGTCAGCACGCTTGAGAGCATAGGCAGGCACCACGAGCTAACAGAGAAATGGCTAACGGATGATGCGTATGAATACCCCTATGCGCATGAGATAGCGGATGGCATAGAGAAGCTTTATGTCGAATCGCTCGGAATAGACTGGAAGGCGTACAGCGATGAAGTTGGAAAGCACCTGCATGAAACATATGCAAGGAAGCTGCAGAAGAGCCCGAAGGACCTGGACCTGTCGCCCTATATATACTCGCATGACAACAAGGCGATAGAAGAGATAAGGGAGAGCACAGACCCGCTTTGAACCCAGCGCGCTTTGCTTGTCCTGCATCGTTGTATCTTGCTCACCCGCCAGAGCCGCAAATACATAAATTACTTTATTGGAAGTTATAGAGTAGAGTGGTTAAATGCAGAACAAAGCTTTTGAAGGCTCAATAGATTATTTTCAAGTGATGGATGAGAATGGCACAGTGGACAAGTCCCTTTATCCACAGGATCTTGGCGACGACAGAGTTGTCGAGATGTACAAATCCATGCTGTTTGCAAGGAACCTCGATGCGAAGACGCTCAGCCTGCAGAGGCAAGGCAGGGCGGATACGTTCGCGCCGCTGGTCGGGGAAGAAGCAACGCAGATAGGCACGGCGTTCGCAATGAGGAAGGACGACATACTTGTGCCGAACTTCAGGCAGCACGGAGCCTACCTGGCCAGGGGGCTGCCCCTGGAAAGCTACTTCCTGTATTGGAGAGGCTATGAGGAGGGCAACTCAAAGGTCAAGGAGATAAACGCGCTTCCTGTGATAGTGCCAGTAGGCACGCAGATGCCGCATGCTGCTGGCATAGCGTATGCACAGAAATATAGAAACAAGGACGTGGCAGTTGTAGCCTTTGTTGGGGATGGAGGAACTTCTGAAGGCGATTTCTATGAAGCGATAAACTTTGCAGGCGTGAACAAGCTGCCTATGATATCAATAATAGAGAACAACCAGTGGGCGATATCGGTCCCAAGGAACAGGCAGTCGGCGGCGCAGACGCTCGCCCAGAAAGCAATAGCGGCAGGTATAAAGGGAGTGCAGGTTGATGGCAACGATGTGATAGGGGTCTACAAGGTGGTAAAGGATGCGATAGACCATGCACGCGACGGGCCGACAGTAATAGAGTGCGTGACGTACAGGATGAGCATGCACACAACGTCTGACGACCCTTCGAAGTACAGGCCCGAAGCGGATGTAGACAAATGGAAGGCAAAGGATCCGCTGAAAAGAGTGGGTGCATATCTTAGGGCAAAGGGCCTTTGGGATGATGCCAAGGAGAAACAGGCCACGGATGAACAGATGGCAAGAATAGACGAAGCGGTTGCCAAGGCAGAGGCTTTCAAGCCCGACCCGAAGAGCATGTTTGAGAACGTATACAGCTTCGTCCCTGAGGTTTTGAAGGAGGAGGAGGACGATGCGGTTAAATCAAACTTCTGGATGTGAGCGGTGGTTGAATGAACACTAATATGGTTGGCGCGATAAACAACGCATTGGAGCTTGCAATGAGGAAGGACGACAGCATAGTGCTGCTGGGCGAGGATATAGGCAAGGATGGAGGAGTATTCAGGGTAACTGATGGCCTTCTTGACAAGTTTGGCGAGAACAGGGTATTGGACACGCCGCTAGCAGAATCGAGCATAATAGGAGCTTCGATAGGCATGGCAATGGCTGGCCTGCACCCTGTGCCTGAGATACAGTTCGCAGGATTCATGTTCCTCGGATTCGACCAGCTGATAAACCATGCCGCTCGATTCAGGAGCAGGACCAGGGGCGACCTCACGGTGCCTATGGTGGTGAGGACTCCGGTGAGCGGAGGCGTCAAGACGTTGGAGCACCATTCCGAGAGCCCAGAGGCATTCTATTCGCATGTCGGAGGGCTCATAGTGGTTGAGCCCTCGAGCCCGTACGATGCGAAAGGGCTGCTAACGTCGGCGCTGAAGATGAATGATCCGGTACTCTTCTTGGAGCCTACTAAGCTGTACAGGCTGTTCAAGCAGGATGTGCCAGATGAGCAGTATGATGTACCGATTGGCAAAGCGAATTACGTGAAGAAAGGCGACCAGTTTACGGTAGTGACTTACGGGACTATGGTGCCGGTGGTGAGCAAGGTCGTCGAGGACAAAAAGCTATCGGCTGATGTGATAGACCTTAGGACCATAAACCCGCTTGACGAAGCGACCATATTGGAGAGCGTCAAAAAGACAGGGAAGCTGTTGATTGTGCACGAAGCAGTGCTCAGCTTCGGCGTAGGTGCGGAGATAGCTGCAAGGGTTGCAGAGAAGGCAATGTTCGACTTGAGCGCGCCGATAATCAGGGTCGGGTCCGCAAGCTTCCCGTACCCGATGCCTGGATATGAAAACTATTATATACCGAATGAGAAGAAGATATCCGCAGCGATGGACAGGCTGCTGAGCGCTTGATGTTAAGGGTCTTTGAATGAAGGAAATCAAATTCGTTGACGTTGGAGAAGGGATAACCGAGGGGCATATACAGAAGTGGCTGGTAGAAGACGGCTCGGAGGTAAAGGAGGACCAGCCGGTGGCACAGGTTGAGACTGATAAGGCAGTGGTGAACCTACCTGCTCCTATTTCGGGGCTGATAAAGATCGTGGCGAAAGCAGGCACAGACGTCAAGGTTGGCGACACGCTCGCATATTTCGGTACGGCGGACGAGCTGAAATCCTCGCCATCTACCTCAGCTGCGCAGAAGAACGCTCCATCTACAGCGCAGCAGAAGCCCGCTGTTCAGAAGATAGTCGCATCTGCGGCTTCGCCGGCTGCGGCAGCAACAGAAGCAAGTGAGGTGCTTGCGACTCCGGCAGTCAGAAAGCTTGCGCGCGATTTGAATGTTGATATATCTAAAGTCATTGGCACAGGTCCAAGGGGCAGAATCATAGAGAACGATGTCAGGGCTTTTGCTTCAAAGGCGAGCAGCGTTCCAGTTCCCAAGTTCTCGGAAGTGAAGGAGGAGGCGCACGAAGGGGATATAGAAAGGCAGCCCATGAGCCAGGTCAGGAAGGCAATAGCCAGGAATATGGAACTTTCATGGACCATACCTAGGGCAGTGCATATGGACCTGATAGACGCAACGCACCTGTTCAACATAGTCGAGATGGAGAAGCAGAAGACCAAGGATGCAGGGGTAAAGCTGACTTTCCTGCCGTTCATAATAAAAGCCACGATAGAAGCGCTGAAGGAGAATCCAAGGTTCAATTCCAGTTACGACAAGGAGAGGCAGGAAGTGATAGTGAAGAAGTATTACAACATAGGCTTGGCTGCCGAGGCAGATGACGGACTTAGGGTTGCAGTCGTAAAAGGAGCTGACAGGATGAGCATAATCGAAATAGCCCAGGAAATAGAGAGGCTGGGCAAAAAAGTGAAGGACAAGAGCATAAGCATAGACGAGATGACAGATACATCGTTCACAATAACCAACATAGGCAGCCTGGGTGGAGGATACCTTTCCGTGCCGATGATAAACTATCCCGATGTTGCGATACTCGGAGTGCATCTCATAAGGGACATGCCAGTGGTAAAGGATGGGAAGATAGTCATAGGCAAGGTGCTGCCTTTCTCGCTGACCTTCGACCATAGGGTTGTAGACGGTGCGGAGGCAGTGAAATTCGGTAACGCGATAAAGGGCTACCTGGAAGACCCCGAGTTCCTTGAAATGCTGTAGGTGTTTTTGATGGTCATGGGTTCTATACCTGAAGAGGTGGATATTGCAGTGATAGGAGGGGGCGTTGGAGGGTACATCGCTGCAATAAGAGCCGCTGAACTCGGAAAGAGCGTTGCGATAATTGAGAAGGGCAAGATGGGCGGGCATTGCCTGAACTATGCTTGCATACCCTCAAAGACGCTGATACACATATCCGACATAGTGCATGATGCAAATAATTCTGCCGAGTTCGGCATAACCGGGAAGGTGTCGGTAGACCCCAAGAAGATGTATGCATGGAGGATGGGCGTATCGGACAAGCTGGAGAATGGAGTAAAGTTCCTTTGCAAGGCCCATGGCATAGATGTTTTCGAGGCAGAGGCCACATTCATATCGGGCAGCAAGCTGCAGCTGACTGATGGCGTCGAGATTGATTTTAAGAAGGCAATAATTGCTACGGGATCAGAGCCGACGGTATTGAAGGGCTTCGAGTTCTCCGATAGGATAATAGATTACAAGAAAGCGCTTATGCTGGACTTCATACCGAAGAGCATGAGCATAATAGGGGCAGGGTACGTCGCGGTTGAAATCGGAACGCTCTATGCCAAGCTTGGCACAGAAGTGCACATAATAGCGAGGTCTGACGTGCTGTCCCATTTCGACGAAGAGGCAACATCACTTGTCAAGAAAGGCATGGAAGCCCTTGGTGTAAAGGTGCATAAAGGAGTAAGCCCATCTTCATATGACAGCACATCAATAACGCTAAGCGATGGGACAAAGATAGATTCTGAGGTTATAGTGGGTGCGATAGGGCTATCGCCGTTTACAAAGGGGCTTGGATTGGAGAATACAAAGGTCACGCTCAACAGCAAGGGTTTCGTAGAGGTGGATAGCACGCTCAAGACTGCAGACGAGAACATATATGCAGTAGGGGATGTTGTAGGCGAACCCATGCTGGCGCACAAGGCTATGCGCCAGGGGGTTGTGGCAGGGGAAGCCGCTTCGGGCCAGAACTCTGGATACGACAACATAGTCGTTCCTGCAGTTATATTTTCCGATCCAGAGATCGCCATAGCCGGAACGCTCGAAGGCGAGGGGATATCTGTTACAAAATTCCCATTGAGCGCCTTAGGAAGGGCGATAGCGTTGAACAGCACAAAGGGCTTCGTCAAGATAGCGTATGACAGCAACAAGGCAGTGAAAGGCGTGGAGATAGTATCAGACGATGCCAACGCAATGATAGCTGAGGCTGCGCTTGCCATAGAGATGGGCGCGGGCGTGGAAGACATTGCGGACACGATACATCCGCATCCGACATACAGCGAGGCAATACAGGAAGCTGCTGAGGCTGCAATGGGGAGGCCGATACATTTCTATTACGGGGACAGCAAGCACTGAGGGCAAATGCATGGACTACGACAATGATTTTGATGAGGGCTATGCATCGACCTCTTTCGGCAATCTGTATTACAAGCACCACAAAGGCGAAGCGCCACGCATAGTATTCCTTCATGGAGTCGGGGCGTCATCGCGCGTCTGGAAGAGGCTCGTAGGATTCTTGCCCGATAGCACAGACGTATATCTTTTGGATCTGCTTGGCCACGGCAAGTCGGATAAGCCGCACATAGCGTACCATATAGATGTGCAGGTGCAGGCAGTCCATGAATTCCTTAACGCCTCTGGAATATCGGACTGCTACCTCTTCGGCCATTCCTACGGAGGGTGGATTGCTGCCAGGTATGCCGCCGAATACGAGGGCCTGAGCGGGATCATGCTCGAAGATGCTGCAGGCATAAAAGAGTATTTCACGGACATAATCGACAGGGGCGAGGAAGATAGCTACAAGGCGAACATGTTGAAGGTGCTGCTCGAGATCAACGGCAATGACAGATACGTGATGGAGAGCATAATGAATGCTGATGCAGAAACTTCTGGATGGCTCGATAGCTCGGTGCTTTCAAGGATAAGATGCAAATGTATGATAATATGGGGCAGCGATGACAGTGTCGTTGATGTGCAATATTCCGACATACTCAAATCGGGCATCAAAGGGAGCGCTTTCAGGATGATTGACGGAGCTGGGCATGATCCGCA
>JAKAVJ010000021.1 GCA_021827525.1 Microcaldota archaeon | reverse complement strand
TGGACTCTGCGGGAATCGCACCCGCGGCCTTCTCGTTGCGAACGAGACGCTCTGCTGCTGAGCTAAGAGCCCGGTTGAATGCATAGATATATTCCTGAAAAGCACATATAAAGTTTCCTATTGAAATACCAATATGGCTAGAGGTAAAAAGAGCGGCGTCGAGAAGGCAAAAGCCAAAGGCTCTGCTTCGATAGAAGCCATAACGGAGCGCGTGCTCAAAGATGTGAAGCCCAGTCCCGAAGAGATAAGGATAGCTACGGATCTGGCAAATGGCCTGATGACCAGGATAAAGCAGGTGGCGCCGAGGGGCGTAGAGATCATACTTGCAGGATCGGTCGCCAGAGGCACACAGGTTAGGGGAAATTCAGACATAGACATTTTCCTCCTGTTCCCCAAAGGCATGGAAGAGAGGAAGATGGAAAGGCTCGGGATAGAAATTGCCAAGAAGGTAGTCAACAAAAAGAAGAACGAGCGCTTTGAGATAAAATATGCGGAGCATCCATACCTGAAGCTCATCATGGATGAGGAGGGCATCAAGGCCGATATAGTTCCGGCCTTCAAGATAGACGATTCAAAGGACATGGGATCCGCAGTTGACAGGACTCAGCTGCATAATAACTTCGTAAACTCCAATCTGAGCGCGTATCAGCGGGACCAGGTGCGCGTGCTGAAGTCATTCCTGAGGTTCCACAATGTTTATGGCGCAGAGGCCAAGACTGAGGGATTCTCAGGCTACCTGTGCGAACTGCTTGTACACCAGTACGGCTCTTTCCAAAAGCTAGTAGCGGCTTTCTCTGACCTTAAGCTCCCTCTGTGCCTCAATCCCATAGATAAAAGCGAGATACCTAACCCAGACATATTCAAGAGGTTCGGCACTAACTTCATAGTGCTTGACCCGACGGACAGCAGCAGGAACGTAGCGGCTGGACTTTCAAAGACTTCATTGATGCGATTTGTGCTGGCATGCAGGATATTTCTTTCCAATCCCACTATCAGGTATTTCTACGGAGCCGAATATAGCGAAGAGCATGCATCAGCAAAGCTTGATGCAATTTCCAAAGCGCTTGGAGCGGAGATGCATGCGCTGCTATTCACGGTACCGGACATATCAGAGGAGGTGATCTGGCAGCAGCTCAAGAAGCTAGAGAAGCAGATATCTGGCAAGATGCGCGAGAATGGCTTCGGTCCGCTGCTTTCAATAGAAGGCATGCAAGGCAACAAGGCGGCAATACTGTTCATGACCAATGGCTACCGCATAGGCTCGGTAGTAAAGAAAGGGCCTTCAGCACTGATGCGTGGTGCTTCTACAGCATTCATCAAAGCGCATCCGAAATCCATCATGTACGTAGAAGGAGAATCGATTTCGCTGATAGAAAAAGCCCCATATGCAGGACCGGCCGACTTGATTAAATTCATATTGCATGATAAGGGCTTTGCTTTCCCCTCATACCTTGGCAAATCAAGGGCCAAGCAGGTAGAAGGGAGAATGCCCGAGGATTACGCCAAGATGCTGTACCGCAGGTATGTCGAGATGACTACTATTTGAACGCTCTTTCAGAGCCCGATATTGTTTTCGCTTATGAACCTGAGGAAATGCTTCATCATGTCCTTCTTCGCCCGGAGTGCGTCTATATTTTTTGGCATGGGCGCGCCCTTGATGCCCTCATCGCGCCCAATAAGCCTTGCTAGGTATCTGACAAGCCTGCCTTTTTCTTCGGCAGTCTCCACTTCGAATGAAAGCCTGCATGCCTTCGACGCATTGATGCCGCAATAATCCAGGGCTTCGGATATGATGTTCTCCTTTATCTTTGCCAGGCCATAGCCCCTGCCTTTCTGCCGCGCATATAGCACCTTTGGTTTTGCACGTACTGTTACACAGATGTCCAGCTTCAGGTGCATGTCCTGAACCATATGGCCGACTATTGCAACGCTCTCTCCTTTTGTGCTTGCAATCTCTTTCTTGACTGCTGTATTGAGCTTCTTCAAGTCTGCAACCAGCGTGCCGTCTCTGTCAATGCTGGAATACGCCTTGTACTCCCTCGCTACGCTGCCTATCTCGATTATCCTGAGATTTTTGCATCTGCGCTTCAAGATTTTGGCGAAGGCGCTTTTCCCGCTCGCCGGAGAGCCCGTTATGCCAATCAGTATGCCCGCTATCCAATTACCCTTGAATCAAGGTCACAGGCCTGCAATCATCGCTGATGCAGCGTCGAGAAGACCTAGGAGCTCATCGCGGCTGTCCTGCATGGATATTACGTCGCTGTCAGGCAGATATACGTTTATGGTGTAGTTCTTAGGGCCGCTGAAGAACCAGTTGCCTATCAGGCTGTTATCGTACTGTGTTGTAAAGTCTGCAATCATGGTAGAACTGGCTGCAATCTTTTCTATGAGCGCAAGCACGTCGCTTCCCGCAGAATCTACGGATATGACTTCTTCTTTGGTGTCGTCCCTGTCTATCGAAACCGGCACTATGAATGGCACGCGGTTCTGCTTTGCCTGCATGGATATGCTCTGCGCCAGCTGCTTCGTCACCGAATCTGCCCTAGTAAGGTTGTCGTCCAGCTCCTGCTTCTGCGCGGACATCTTCGACAGGGCCTGGTCCATGTACGCATTGACATCGTCCGCCATGCTCTTTATGGTGTTTTGTATGTTTGGATCAGAGGAAAAGCTCTCAGGGTCGGTCAGCAGGTCGCGCAGGGACATCTTGTATTTCTTGCCTATGCTCTTGTCTATGTTATCGATCACAAAATCAGTATAGTCACTCCATAGGTCAGCCATTAAAACACCTTTATTAATAATATTAAAGAACAAATATAAAAGGTGTGCTTTTATGACAGACAATCCAGGTGCGCAGGATGATGCAGGCATTAGGAGAAGGATACAGAAGGATATGGACATGTTTGAGGGCAGCATTGCAGAAGCGAGCGCAATAGAGGCTGGCGCAGACAAAAAGGTACGCAAGGTGATAGACCTTGCCAGGATGTATGCGAGCGACTCGAAGAGCTACCTGTCCAAGGGCGACCTGTACACATCGTTTTCGTGCATATCGTATGCACATGGGCTGCTTGACGCAGTGAAGGGTATCTATGGCAAAGAAAGAGACATATAGCGAGGGCAGGGCTACTGTATCCTATAACCCTGATACGTTCATAAACCCCATTGCAAGGCCTACCCGGGACATCGGCATAGCTATAGCAATGCTCGAAGACCCTAAAGGGGAGGAGTTTAGGGCACTGGATGCGACCGGAGGCACAGGCATAAGGGGCATACGCTATGGTCTCGAGGCCGGCATAAAGGATGTCACCATACTGGAGATAAATAAGAAGGCGTATAGGACAGCGAAGCGCAACGCCGCTGCCAACTACCCCGATGCAAAGGTGGTAAACACGAGCATACAGGAGTTCGCCAACTGCTCGAGGGAGCACTTCGACCTCATAGACCTTGATCCGTTCGGAGGCATAGTGCCGTACGTTTATGACATAATGAAAATGATTAGGGACAATTCATTGCTGTTCGTCACATCTACGGACTCTGCCGTGCTTTGCGGGGCGCACTACAGGGCCTGCATTAAGCTGTATGGGGCCGTGCCTCTGCACAACGAGCTCTGCCATGAGGTGGGGCTCAGGATACTCACTGGCTACGTGATAAGGACTGCAGCAAGCTTCAATTTCGGCGTTGAGGTGCTGGCGGGGTTCTTCTACAAGCATTACATGCGCATGCACATGAAGCTGCACTATGGGTCTGCTGAAGCATCCCGGTCTGTTGACAGCCTGGGCTTCGCAGGGTACTGCAATGAATGCGGCTACAGGGGCTTATACAAGGGCATTGCACCAAAAGCGCATAAATGCCCGGAATGCGGAGCCGAACTTACGCTGTCAGGGCCTTTATACATAGGAAAACTCAAGGACGATTCATTGCTGAATGCGGTGGAAGGATTGATTGAAAAGGAGGGCATGGCAAAAGAGAGCGTTGACCTGGTCAGAAAGCTGATAGGCGAGCTTGACGTACCACTTTATTATTCTGTACCGAAGATCACCAAGAGCCTGAAAAGGGGCTCGTTGAGCCCTGCAAGGCTGATCGAAACTCTGCGCGATGCCGGATTCAGCGCTTCAGGAAGCCACATGGGACCCGAGTACATCAAGACCGATGCGGGCATAAAACAGATAATAGGACTGGCAGCCGCTCTGCTCGACAAGCAAGGTGCAGCGCCTGACGAGAGGAGTGAAACGCGCAAGAAATGAAAGCTTTAAATAACTTGTTCTGCTGTGCCAAGACGATTCTGCCTCGTCAAAACCTTAGTTCCGCTTTTCGGGGATGCTAAATTTGTAGCAAAGATATAAATATTAGGGAAAGGCAAAATACTTATAGACTTAACTACGCTCTGGGTGGGAAAAGGAGCCGTGGGTAAAAAGTGGGTGTGATGAAAGAAGAAAACGCCATGGATAGACGAGAGTATGCAATGGGTGGGAAAACCAGGAACTGCTACGTCTGCGGAAGGGAGCTGAAGGCGCATGACGTAAAGATAGCAATACCCTCTAAAGCAGTAGGAGCCTCTGGGCTGAGCATGGACAAAAGACTGCTGTGCTCAAACTGCTACTACAGCTTGGTACACAGAATGCCTGCAGTTCAGGGCGGCCTGAAAAAGGCAATAGCTGCAAGAGGCAGGAAGCTGCTGATAAAGGAGTTCAGGGCATAAGCCAGGCAGTGCATACAGATGCAGCGCAGCTAGCATCGTCCATCATTGGCGCATCTGGGGTTTGGGGCGCAATTTGGAATATCCCGTTGGGGTGATTTGAACACCCAACCTGCCGGTATCCACTTCACAACTTTATCTGAAGTGTTGCAAGCTACAGCCGGCCGCTCTACCATTGAGCTACAACGGGCAAAAGGATAGCTGGTATTATTGCGTCTGAAACATTTAATATGTTTGCGTTGTGCTCGCAGATATTGTCACGGTGCAGGCAAGAGGAAGAGCATAATATAAAAGCTTAAAATATGTAGCTGGACAATATAGATGAGACTGATCAAATGGCTAGGGCGATCAAGCGTTCAGCTTCAAAAGGAGTGCCGAGCGTAGGCGATGTCGAAAAAAGTGTGCCCATAGCGCTCTATTCGCTGAAGGACGGCATCGTCAGGGTTGTGCAGAGATCAACGTTTCTTGACGCTGTGTTCATCCTTTTCACTTTCATTGCCATAGTGGCGGCGTTGCCTTTCTACCCGTTGGTATTCGTGGTTATATTTGCCGTGCTTCTGTTCGCAGCTGCACTCTACCACCCTTTCCTCGGCCTGATAGCGCTCATGGTCCTGATGTTCACAATATTGCTGTATCAGGTACCTCTCTTCGCATGGGTCTTCCTATTCATAATGAGCCTGTCTCTCATATTCGGCTATATGCACTACAAGACAATAACGTTCATGTACATGCTGATAGCGTTGTCTTTTTCCTTCCTTGGCTACCTGTTTGCTATACCGGCCTTCATAATAGGCGTGCTGCAGGTCGGATACAAGCGAGGAATAGTTATGGCTGTGCTCTTCGTGCTCGGCGTAGTGATGATATCTTCCATGATGGGGGTGCAGAACACGAGCTACATCGTATACAATGCCACGGCAGCGCACAACCAGGTAAATGCGACATCCATATATCCGTATACAACGGCATCAAAGCCTGTGCTCAGCATTTTCACTCTTGGGAGCGGCTTTGCCAGGATGATACACATTGCATCGAGCACCAGGGTAATCGATGGGATATCGACCATACTTTTTGCAGATCTGTATTCATTCATAATAAGCCCGTTTGGCTACATTATAGAGATAGTCGCGCTTGTGGGCATAGTGATGGCCATAGACAACTTCGCGGTGTCGAGCAGGTCGCGTTACAAAGGCGCTGAGGCAAGCCTAATAGGCGTTGCATATCCGGTTGTTGCCATAGGCCTTTCATTCCTGTTCCATTTTGCCATAAGCTCGTACGTTGTCATCCTTGTGAGCGCAGCGATAGCGCCGCTGCTGCTGTACGGGGTGGAGTTCTACAACCTCGATATAGTGAAATCGATGGATATGAGGAAACAGGATACCAGGCTGAAATTTGGTGAAGCGTTCGAAGACCTGCAGGTAGGCACCACTAACGAAACTTTCGACAACATAGGCAACTACGAGAATACTAAGAAGGAATTGAGGGAGGCTGTGCTGAGCCCCATAGAGCAGAGGGGCATATCGCGGGCGTACAACATAAAGCCTGTAAAGGGGATACTGTTCTTCGGCCCTCCCGGAACCGGAAAGACTATGATGATGCGAGCCCTGTCGAACGAGATACATGCCAACTTCTACTATGTCAAGACGCCTGACCTGATATCCGCATTCTCTGGGGAGACGGAAAAGATGGTGTCAAAGATATTTACTACTGCGAGGAAACACCAGCCGTGCGTCCTGTTCTTCGATGAAATAGACACGCTGGCGGTGAACAGGGACGACCCTAACGTCGACCAGATAAGGAAACAGGCGATGACGCAGCTCCTTGTAGAGATGGATGGCTTTCAGAAGACCGATAGAATAATAGTAGTAGGGGCTACGAACATACCTAACGCCCTCGACCAGGCGATACTTAGGCCGGGAAGGTTCGACAAGGTGATATACCTGCCTCTTCCGGATTTCCTCGGCAGGCAGAAGATATTCAAGATATACTTGAGCAAGCTTCCCGTAGCGGACGACATCAATTATGAGAACCTTGCTGCTAACACAGAGAGGTATTCCGGGGCGGATATAAAGGCAGTATGCGAGAGCGTTGCCCAGGTGGTTGCACAGGAGGCATCGAGCAAGCACAAGGTGCTTAGGATAACGCAGAACGACATACTCGGTGTCATAAGCGCCACCAAGCCTTCAACGACCTTGGCCCAGATAGAGGAGTACAACACCTTCAGGGTACAGTTCGAAAGGAGCTTCTATGAGGAGAGCAGCATGGAAAAGGAGGATGAAGCGGTGAAGCTTAGGGACGTGATAGGGATGGATGAAGCCAAGTCCTCATTGGTCAATGCAATACAGACTCCGCTCATGCATCCGGACCTCATGAAAAAGTATGATATAAAGGCGATTAAGGGTCTGCTGCTTTTCGGCCCTCCCGGAACCGGGAAGACAATGCTGATGAGAGCCGCCATGAACGACCCATCACTCAAAGGAGCTACGATGATAGAGATAAACGGGGCGGAGATAGCGAACATGGGGCTGGAACGGGGCAATGCAACCATAAAGGAGATATTTGACAGGGCCAGGGAGAACGAGCCGGCGATAATATTCATAGACGAGATAGACGGCATTGCACCGAGCAGGAGCGGCGCCACGGAGAGCGCTTCGCAAATAACCACGGAACTGCTCAAGCAGATGGACGGGCTCACCAAGCCCTATGGCGTAATCGTAGTAGCTGCCACGAACAGGCCGGACAACCTTGACCCGGCGATACTTAGGCCGGGAAGGTTCGACAAGATAATATTTGTAAAGCCGCCGTCTTCTCAGCAGCGGTCTCTCCTATTCAGCGAATACCTGAAGAACGTGCCTCTCGACGGCAATATCGACTTCGACAAGCTCGGCAGGGAATCCGAAGGCTATACGGGTGCGGACATAGCCAACATATGCAGGGAGGCAAAGGCGCAGGCAATGCAGCAGAACCTCAAGACAGGCATAGAGTACAAGATATCGAATAAGGATGTAGAGCAGCTTCTCCAAAAGGTAAGGCCGTCTGCTACGGGAGTGGTGATGGGGCAGTACCTCTCATTCCTGGCCAGATATGGGCAGAGATGATGCAGCGCGTATGTGCATAAGACGCTAGGACTTGCGCATACGGCTGAATAGGGACTTGCTTATCAGCACCCTTGATGTATCCGGCGCATATATTTCAGCGCTGCCGTTCCTTGACCTTACACTGCAGAACTCGATCTTTATATAATCGTTCGGCTTCATCTTCGTGCTCATTAATGCGGATGAGCCCCATAACGATACATGCATCATAGCTTCCGAATCGGTGATGACGCAGTCAGCCACAGCCACTTGCGACTCCCTGCCCAGTGTATTAACATACCTTATAGGGCCTATCTCTATGAGCTTGCCTATGACGTCTATGTTCTTCTGCCCGTCTAACAGTTTCGAGAAGTCAGTTATGCCCGTCTGCGATGGTACTATCCTGCTCATCAAGGTGTCGCGCGTATTGCGGAGCTCCATGTTGGCATTATCTACCAGCATGTTCTTTGCCAGGATAACGTCCCCTCGCTCGAAAGAGTTTATATCCACGAAGTCTGCGTATTTGTCGTACAGCGTGACTTTGACCGCATGGCCCTCCCTGCCGAGCACCATTGCCCTCCTTATTCCCTTCCGGGCCTGCGTCTGGAACTCCACAGGGTTGAATATACGGTATATGTAGTCCCGTACGTCGACGGTATACCTCCCGCCATCCTCATCCTTGCCATGCTGCCTGTTCATGTTTATGAATTCCAGTACAGCCGAAGCGCTTATCGGCTTCTCCTTGGACGTGCCTGCAGCCACCGCGCTGCTGCCATGGCTAGGTTCCTCCGGACCGGTCGCTTTTCCTATTGCGCCGTTTAGTATCCGCTCGGCATCCGTCTGACTTATCATGCCGTGGTAGCTGTCAATTATGCGTTCTATATCGGGATTCATCGCAATGTATGATGGCCTTATACGGCCTTTGGTGACAATGCCCGCATATGGACGGGCTTTAATACTTAATTGCTTTCAAGATGAGACTGCACAAACAAACTATATAACTTTTTCTGCTGCAATGCACAAACGCAAAGCGTATATTATTTGCCCAAGAAATAATATATCCGCTTGTTTCGGTGCAAAAGTGAGAACGTGATACGTACTTCTAAGAGGGAATTCTTCCTCCTTATACTGATGTCTATCATAGGCCTTGCATCCTCACTCGTAGTTATTTATGAGTGGTCCATATTGCACACGCCGCCGCCATTCTGCATAGTCGGCAATACCACGAGCACAGGCATAACGCTCGATTGCGCGCGGGTACTATCGAGCCAGTATTCGAACGTCTTTGGGGTGTCCTTGGAGGCCCTGGCAGCAGTATGGTTCATAATCAACCTTCTACTCATATTGCTCGTAGTATCGGCAAGGAGGGAGGTAGCAAGGAGATCGATAGATGTGCTCTTTGCATGGAGATTCCTCGGATTGCTGATAGTGCCTTACCTGATATACCTTGAGCTTTTCGTTGTAAGAGCCATATGCCTGTATTGCACAATAATGCACGGTGCAATAATAATCGACTTCGTCATAATAACGTACCTTGTGTTCTCCAAGAAATCTGCCATAAGGAGGGCGCTGGATTCTTAGCCTTGCGCGCCTACCAGAAAGGCTTTTAATCTTCCTCGTGCAAATACCTTTGATGATGATTTCGCAATCTGAGCGATGCTGTGATGACGATCTTGAGTGCTGATATTGGCTGCGGATGATATAATGTCAAAGATATCAAAGGCCACAATAAAGAAGATAGTGCGCATGCACAACGGGGCGAAGCTCAGCGACAAGGCGGCAGAGGCGATAGCTGCAGTGCTGGAGAAAAAGGCGAAGAGCATAGCCTCGTATGCAGTCAAAAACGCCAAGAGGAAGAACCGCGACGTGGTTCTGAAGGAGGATATCGAGGATTATATGCTGAAAGGCGGCGATTAGCTTGGGAGTGGTCTTGCTCTCTACTTCAAAAGGCAAGGACAAATACAGGATAGACTACGGCAGCGGAGAAAACCGCAACATAGAGACGTTCGAGGATGTGCGCATCGGCATACTCGAAACAACTTTCGATGCAGATGGGGAAGTGCTCGACCAGAAGCTCCTCAAGAGAGAGATAGGCATAGAGGAGGCAGCCAGATCGTTCCTTGAAGGCATAGAGGGAGAGGTCAAGGCTAATGCATATAGAGAGGTTGAGATTGCCAAGGCGTGCCCGAAGTGCGGCAGCACCAATGTGAAGAGGGATATTGGTGCGCTGAAGGAAGACGGCATACCGATAGTGCCTAGATACGTATGCGTGGATTGCGGTACACATTCTTACAGGCTTACCGATAGATACCTCGAGAAGCTGGTATACTCGAACAGGCAGATGTTCAGCAAGGAGGAGCTTGAGGCCCTGGACAGGGACAGGGCCGCATTCATGAAGGAGCTCAAGGAGTATATAATAAGAATATTTGCTTCCAAAAAGATAATGGAGATAAGATAGGTGATTAATTGTCAATGCTTTTATCGGATATGTATGGCAAGCAAATAATAAGCAGCAGCGGCAGGAGAATAGGCATGGTCGAGGACATAATCCTGGACTTCGAGGCAGGGGCAATAGGCAGCTTACTGCTCATAAAGCTCGACGACCTGGCAAAGGGGGAGAACACAGCGAGTAGGCTGGCAAAGAACACTGTCAAGTATGACAGGGTAAAAAACGTTTCTGAGACTATAATAGTGAGCGACAAATAATCTGGGCATAAGAAGCAAGATATATACTAGCTCTTTCGATTACGGCCGCGCTGGGCTATATCCACTCGTGTGGTCTGCTTGCCGCTCAGTCTGTTGACACTTCGCGTGGTATGTTTGGTCTGCCCTTGAATATAATCCTGTAGCCGCAATACGGGCATCTGACGAAATTGTCCAAGTCCTTTATTTTCTTTCCGCAGTGCGCGCACACATAAGCCATTTATACCATCTCAATATTATTTGATAATGCATTCATCTCTTTATCTGCTGGTTCGCCTTTAGCCACTTTATGAAATCCTTGTGGAGGCTGGATTTCGAAGTGTCTATCACCCTTATCTTCAGCAGCGCCTTGTACTGCTCGTCATTGAGCTCCAGTACAGGTGAATAATTGTTCATGGGCGTATAGTGAACCTCTAGCCAGTGCACTTTGCCATCCAGATAATCCTTCACCACGTCCCTTGTCATGGGCATGGATGAGAAGCTGAACAGTATGCCGTCGCACCAGTACAGCGGCATGTTCCCTGCAGGTGTTATCCTCTCCCTGAGCAGGTCCTCGAAGTCTATGTCTATTATTTCGTGCACAATAACTTCCTGTATTGGCGAGAATGAAATTTTTACCATGATATCACTAACCATAATGCGTGCGTTCTGCCGATCACGCTGCCTGTTTCTGCGCCGAAAGGGCCGCTATCGTCCTTACCGCTGCCTCGCCTGCCGGGGTTGTGAATGTATACGCGCCTCCAGCGTACACCTTGCCGCAGTGCGAGCATTTCCATACGCCAGTGCTCACTCTCCTGACCTTTATCTTGCCGCAGGAAGGGCATTTGTACTGCGCATTCTTCTCCTTCTGCACCGCTGCGTATTGCTTCCTTATGCGGGCGCCATATCTTATGCTTGCGTTTACCATAGAATCACTC
>JAKAVJ010000003.1 GCA_021827525.1 Microcaldota archaeon | reverse complement strand
GAGATCGAATTCAATGTCTCGCTCATAAAGGAGAATTCCAAGAAGATTGTGGCTGTAGGCGAGATAGGCCTGGATTACAAGCTTGCCACTACCACCGAAGCAAAGGAGAAGCAGAAGCAAATCTTCGACATAATGCTTGACACCGCCCTGGATATGGACCTGCCTGTATCGGTGCATTCAAGGGAATCTTTCGACGACGTTCTTGGCATGGTGCGCGATAAAGGGATGAAGAAGGTGCATTTCCACTTCTTCGACGGAGACGAGGCCCAGGCAAAGGAAGTCGCGGAATCCGGCTACTATATATCAGTGCCGCCATATAAGTCGCAGAAGCGCGCTAAGGCTCTTGCCGTGATGCCGCCCAGCCAGATAATGGGCGAGACGGATTCGCCAATAGTCGGGAGCTCGCCGAAGAGCGTCGAGAATTCGGTCATGTTCGTTGCAGGCATAAAGAAGATGGATTATGCCAATGCCGCCAAGCTCACCGTTGAAAATACAAAAGCCTTTTTTAATATTAGGTACAAATCTAATCAGTTGAGCGGATTGGGGCGCAGGCAATAGGGCCCGTAGCTCAGCTTGGATAGAGCAGCAGCCTTCTAAGCTGACGGTCGCGGGTTCAAACCATACTCTGGCATGGCATGCTAGCGTGTGTGGAAATCCCGCCGGGCCCGCCTCATGCTCTTAAATGCAGAAGAAGCATCTTCAGCCTTCTATTTCTTCGAGGTCAGTATACTCTAACCTGCCGTGCCTTCCCAAGGCCTTTATGAAGAAACCGGATATTGGGTTGTAATCCTTCCTTATGAGCTTTATCTTTTTCCCCGTACCGCCTGTCCTTATCAGGGCCATCAATGATGCCAGCTGGTTGTCCTCAACCAGCTCCGTTTCATCCCTATTGCGGTTGTCAAGCTTCTTGAACATTCCCGCGTGCTCTACTTCGGCACGAATCCCATGGGATTCAAGCATGGCTCTTTCTTTCTCTGCATCGACATTCGTGTTAGCGGTCTTTACCCTTATGCCTTTGCCGCTGCCCTGGACCATCTTCATGTACCTCTCAGCTTCAGGGTCCAAGCCCTCATACTGCTCTAATATCGTCTTCCTTTTCATGGGCAGAAGGTTCAGCGATATGAATATCAGTTCCTTAAACGCCCGTTCGGGCAACGAATTGCCCCGCCTGAAAACGGCATTAAATTTCATATTGATATCGTCTATAACTATCCCGTCCCTGTCAACCACTACGATATCCTTATGCCTGCCTGTTTCCAGCTCCTTGTTTGCCATTATATCGCAAAGAGGCTTTAAACGTGAAGATTTATATATATCCGTTCGGCATTCAACGATTGTCTAATAATCAGATAACGAATACCAGTGTCACAAAAGCCTCATTGTGCCTCAATTGGTCGTGTATTTATATTTTGCAATAAATAAAATTAGCGATGGTGGTACATTGCTGGACAGCAGGGTAGCGTCTTTTGCGAAGATAAAGTTCAACGAGTATTACCGCAAGGCCTACATACCGATCAGCGAGCTGAGCAGGAGGGAGTTCGGCTTCGGCGACTTCGAGAGCAAGATAGTGAAGAGGCACATATCGTTCCGCACGTTCAATGAGTTCAAGAGCTACATACTGTCTGACACTCCTGCATTCATATCGGTGTCAACATCGATATACAGATATCCGAGCGCTCGGCCGATGGAGAAAAAGGAAAGGATAAAGTCTGAGCTCGTATTCGATATTGATTCGACGGACCTTAACCTCAAGTGCCAGCTGAAGCACGGAAGGTCGTGGGTGTGCAGCAACTGCCTCGATGCGACAAAGGATGAGGTGTTCAAGCTCGTAGAAGACTTTCTAGTGCCAGATTTCGGCGTGCCTGACGATAAGATAACTATAAACTTCAGCGGCAACAGGGGTTATCACGTGCATGTCATAGATGAAGAGTTCATGAACCTCAATGCCGATGCGCGCAAGCGCGTTAGCGATTATATAACTGGCAAGGGCATAACCCTAAGCAGGTTCTTTCCAAACATAGACAACCCGAAGAAGCAGCTTCGAGGGCCTAAGCCTGACGATGCGGGATGGGGCGGAAGGATAGCGAGGGGCATGATATCGGCTCTGAATTCCGGCGAGGAGAGGCTGGTGTCACTGGGGATAGAGAAGCCGCTCGCCAGGAAGCTTCTGCGAAGCAAGGCCGATGTCATAATGGGCATAACAACCGGGAACTGGGACAAAGTGAACCTGCCCAAGAAAGCAGAGGTATGGAACAGCATACTGAAGGCAATGTCAATAAGCCAGACGACATTCATAGACAAGAACGTCACAAGCGTGATGGACCATCTTCTCAGAGTGCCTAATACGATACACGGGGATACAGGTTTGATATCAAAGAGCGTAGAGAGCATCTCGGCCCTGGGGAAATTCGACCCGATGAAGGAAGCGGTCCTATTCAGGGGCGGCACTGTAGCGGTGCATGTTAATGAATCCCCTGTGCTGGAGATAGGGGGAAGCAGCTTCGGCCCGTACAAGGACAAGGATGTAGAGCTGCCCACATACGCCGCGCTTTACCTGATGCTGAAGCGCGCGGCTGTGTTCCGATAATATTGGCATATACGCGTGCATTAAGAAAACATTTATAATTCTACCACACAATCTTTAATGTGATATTTTGCCCGAAAGACTTCTCGTATTGGCTGTCGATATAGACAACGACCTCTACCGTAAGACCCGGATTACGGGCCCTGTGGTGGGGAGAGAAGACAATCTCAAGGCCGCCGCGTCATTGGTGCTCGCCGACCCGCAGGATACCGACGGCAATACTATGTTCGAGGCTGTCAAGAAATATGACGAGCTCAAGAAGCAGGGCTTCAAGGCAAACATTGTCACCATAACCGGCGCGGAGAAAGAGGGATACGTGGCAGATGCGGAGCTTTCCAGGCAGATAGACATAGTGCTCGACAGGTTCAAGTCAGATGCATGCGTTCTGGTAACTGACGGAGCGAGCGACAACCGCGTCCTCCCGCTGCTGAAGACGCGCGTAAAGGTCAACAGCGTCGACATACTGAGGATGAAGCAGGCGGAGCAGTTCGAGAACACGTACTTCACCATACTGGAGAAGCTCAAGGAGCCCCATTACGCAAGGATAGTGTTCGGCATACCAGCGGCCATTTTGCTGCTTTTTGCAGTAAGCTACTACTTTCATTTCGGATGGCAGCTGCCTGTGGGCCTGATAGGCCTGTACCTGGTGATAAAGGGCCTAGGCATAGAAGACAGCCTTGTGCAGTCATTCAAAGGGCTCGGCTTCAGCATAGACCGTTTCAGCTTCATATTCTACATAGGTGCGATACTGTTCTTCTTCATAGCGATAGCAGTAAGCTACGGCAGCTATGCCAGCGCGGTGAGTGCCGTATCCGGCCCTCTGACTACGACTGCATATACAATAGAAGGGTTCCTTATAATATTTCCGATAAGCCTGCTGCTCTATGTTGTGGGAAGGATCCTGGACCTGGAGAACAAGCGCATGGTATACAAGGCGATAAAGCAGGGCACGTACATGGGCTACGGCATAATAGGCATAGCGCTGCTCTACATAATGTCCGCATGGTTCATAGGGCAGATATACTTCTGGCAGCTCCTCGTCTACAGCCTTGTTGGGATACTAGCCGGCTACGGCGTTTCGCTGTTCAGCAGCAGGCTCAAGAGCGACGCAATACGCCGCGCCAGGATGAAGAACAAGCATGTCATAAACGACATCGGCGCATACATAGGCAAGGTCGTGAAGGTGCAGCCGGCGAAGAGCCAGATCTTCGTAAAGACCAACTACGGTACCGTGATATCCTATGACGTCGATAGGATAGTCAGCGTAGCGGACAGGGTAGTGATAAGGTAATGCACATACCTGCTTTGCACATAGAAGCCATCAGACGCTTATATGCAGAACCTGCCTAACATACGCTCCAAGGAGTATAGTCACTACTGCTGCGCCGAGCGATATTGCAAGGGTGGTTGCAACCCTCCTGCTTATGCTCTTGTTCGTTACTACTGCTATCAGCGCAGCAACTATCGCAAGCACTATTGCCGTGAGTATCATAGAATAGGCTATGCCTGCAACCCCACCGAACCCGAGCACGAATGGTGCAAGAGGGAATACTGCGCCGAATATGTAAGGCAGGCCTACATAGAAAGCCGAGCCTATCGGCGATGAATGCATGTTCTTACGCTTTGACCTTACGCCGCTTTCGTATTGCGTCGATATGTACGCCCCTCCTGCCATGGATAATGTGCCTGATACTGCCACTATGAGCCCGCCTATGGCCACCAGTATCGGCGTTTGCAGTGCCGCGCCCAATCCAACCGTGGCGGCGAGCACTTCTACCAGGCCGTCATTCATGCCGAATGTTATGTCCCTTATATTCTCTATGACCTTGCTGTACTCGCTTATCCTCTTCTGGAGCGGCACCTCCCTCCTCATCTCATCGGCCTTTATCTCCGATATTATCCCTCTCCTTTTCTCATCCCCTCTAAAGAGGTTTGCAGCGGAGCCTATCTTCTCGTAGAGCTCCATCTCCCTGTGCTCTATCGCCTTTATGGCCACGGAGAGGCCGAACAGCCTCCTAAGCAAGCCTAGAATGAAGAAGGTGAACTGCAGCTTTAGCCTTGAAACGCCAGATCCTTTCACATCCACCAGCTGCGACCACAGGTTTGCATGGTACGATTCAACACCCGATAGCTCGCTCAGCACTGCCTTGAGTCTCTTGTCCTTCTCCACTGATGCCAGCTTCCTGTACACCCTCTTGTGCAGCACCTCTTCCCTGTAAAGGCCCAGCAGATAGCTGTCCCTCTCTTCTGCGTCCATTCCAATCAGATTCTATACCAGGTTCCTGGAGTCGAGCACCTTCTCAAGCTTGGCCTTGTCAAGCACCTTGCGCTCCAGGCACACCTGCATTATAGTCTTGCCGGTAGAAGCGGCCTCGTTGGCTATCTCCGCCGCTTTTGCATATCCGATGTAAGGAGTCAAAGCGGTTGCAAGAGACAGGTTTTCCTCAAGCGTCTTGCCTATCCTTGCTTCATTTGCTGATACTCCCCTGAGGCATTTGTCGCTAAATGCATCTACTGCGCTTGACAGAACCTTTATTGCAAAGACGATATTGAATGCGGCTATTGGCATGAACACGTTGAGCTCCAGCTGGCCCGCATTTGCCGCTTCGTCTATGGTGGTGCAGTTGCCCATAACCTGGAAGCATGCCATGTTCAGCATCTCAGCCATGCTCGGGTTCACCTTGCCAGGCATTATGGAAGAGCCGGGCTGCACGGCAGGCAGTATCAGCTCGCCAAGCCCGGCCCTGGGCCCGGAGCCCATCAGCCTGAAATCGTTCGCTATCCTGTTGAGCGTAACGGCGCACGTGCGCAACGCTCCTGAAAGCATAAGCTCCTCCTCTATGTTTTGCATGCCAGCGAACAGGTTGGTTTCGGCAACGAACCTGATGCCCGTAATGTCAGAAAGCATCCTGGCAGCGAGCTTGGGGTATCCGGCGGGCACATTTATGCCTGTTCCAACCGCTGTGCCGCCGATTGGTATGCGCTTCAGAAGCGAGAGAGCGTAAGATATGTAATCTATGCATTTTTCCACCTGGCCCGAATAGCCCCTGAATTCGTCCCCGAGGGTTATCGGAACGGCGTCCTGAAGGTGCGTCCTCCCTATCTTTACCGTCTTTGAGAACTCCCTGGACTTTGCGTTGAAAATCTTTTCCATCCGCGTGAGCGCTGGAACAAGCGAACCGATCATGAGCTTTGCCGCCGCCACGTGCATAGCCACATGAAAAGTGTCATTGGTCGACTGCGACATATTCACATGGTCATTGGGGTGTATATACCTGTACTCGCCTTTCTTCCTGCCGATCAATTCAAGTGCCCTGTTAGCTATGACCTCATTCAGGTTCATGTTGGTGCTAGTGCCCGCTCCAGCCTGCAGCATGTCAAGAACGAAGTACTTGTCGAGCTTCCTGCCAACAATTTCATCTGCAGCCTTCCCAATGGCCTTTGCGATGCCTTCATCGAGCTTGCCGAGCCTGGAGTTTGCCATGGCCGCCGCTTTCTTCAGCTGCGCGTACGCTACTATGAAATCCATCGGTACTGTGAGCCCCGATATCTTGAAGTTTGATATGGCCCTGGCGGTTTCTGATCCGTAATAAGAGTCGTAAGGTACGTCTACGAACCCTAGGGCATCCTTCTCTCGTCTGTATCGGAGTTTCATAGTTCAACTACGCAAACAACATTTATAAAATGAACTGCGTATCAATGCCTCGATAGTTCACCGCATGCGCATCATACCACTATCGATACCACAAGCAGAACGAATCCCAGCGCAACCGAAACTTCGGTAAGCCCAATGCCAAGATTGAGGTATTTTTCAGCCAATCCTGCGATGAACATTATCATTACCGCTGCGAAGAACAGCGGATACCTGAACCTTGTCGGCAAAATCCTTTTCAACAAACCACCTAATGTATAAGTATCCTGTCGATAGGCAAACCTGCTGCCAGGCCCCTAAGATACAGGTCTACAAATATTATGAATATTAGGCTCAGCCATGCTATCGCCTCGTGGTGTGAATTGAGCCTCGATTGCGCCCTATACACCTTATTGACACCCTTGCCGCCTGCCATGCAGCTGTAGCAGTCCTTCCTACCGCCTATAAGGCTCCTGAACGAATGGCACGAGAGCACATACATCGTTATGAAAAGCGCGTTGAGGAGCAGTATCACGCTGCCCAGCCTGAGCACGAAATATCCCGCATAGAACAGGGATATGTAGAAATCGTAATAGAAGAAAGGCAGGATTGCTATCGCAACATAGAGGAAATACCTGTGTAGGTTCTCGGCCTTCATGAACATGCTCGTCTCGCCCGAGTACTTTCTTGTGCTGTCATCCATCCTGCCGTATGCGGTGCACACTAGCGGATGCTTGAACACATGCCTGTTGTAGTCCTTCCTATACGCATAGCACGTGAGCCTGTAAAGGCCCACAAAAGGCAAAACAAGTATTGTCGGCGAATAGAACGGGTCTATATAGCCCTTGAACTCGGCAACTGGGAAGATCACAAGCCCTGCTATCGCTACTGCGAGCAGTACCATGAATGAATACAGCCTGGCGTTGCTTTCAAAGAATTCGCTAGGTATGTACCTGTATAGCCTGTTGCCGATACCGTTCAGGTTGGCTTCCATGCATCAATCCCCTTCTATTGCACTGCTGTCAGTGCCTTTCTCCTTTCCCCTGAGCCTTGCGACAATGCCCATAATCGGATCGTAGAAATTGTCCACTGACCTCTCCTTCTCCGGTATTATTGCGTTGTCGGTTATGCGTATGTGCTCCGGGCACACCTCCTGGCAGCATTTCGTTACATTGCAGTATCCCAATCCCTGCTGCTTCGCCAATGTCCTGGAGCGGTCTATGGAATCCATCGGGTGCATATCCAATGAAGCGGCTTTGACAACGTGCCGCGGGCCTATGTACTCGGTATTGTGGCTGCGCACCACGTGGCACACGTCCATGCAAAGGAAGCATTCAATGCATTTCCTGAACTCCTGCGACCTGCCCACGTCCATCTCATCTATTATCCACGGTTCCTTCTGGTTCTTCCTTGGCGAGAAGGGCAGCATGCGCTTTTCTATCTCGTAATTCTCTGATACATCTGTGACGAGGTCCTTGACGAGCGGGAACGCCCTCATGGGAGCTACAACCACTTTGTCAGGCAGCGTCTCGAGCCTGGTCTTGCACATGAGCTTGGGCACGCCGTTTATCTCGGCAGCGCACGAACCGCACCTTGCAGCTTTGCAGTTCCACCTAACAGCAAGCGTTGTATCATAATTGTTCACTATGTAATTTATAGCGTCAAGCACCACCATGCCCTCCTGCACCGGCACCTCAAAATCCTGGTAGGTCCCGCTCTTGCTCACCGCAGGATCATGCCTATACACGCTTATTTTGACGCTCTTGGGCGCATTTCCATCCTTCTGGCTTTTTGCATCATCCATTTTATCTGGCATCAATATACCTCCTCTTTGACTATCTTTGCAAGGTTATCCGGCATATCAGGTATGGGTTTCCTGTCGAGCACAACCCCTCCATCTTCAAATCTGCACAGTATGTTGAGCTTGTAGCCCCTGTCCTTCTTTGGGTAATCGCTGCGCGTGTGTGCGCCCCTGCTCTCCTTCCTCTCCAGGGCGCTCATCACTACGCATTCTGCGAGTGTCAGCATGTTGTCCAGCTCGAAGCATGTCATAAAGCCCTGGTTGAATTTTATGCCTCCTGCAACTCCTATTGCCTTGCTCCTCTCTTTAAGACCCCTTATCCTGCTCAGGGCGTCATTCAAATCATTTTCATTGCGTATTATGCCTACCTTTTCCGACATGGTGGTCCTGAGCTCCTCTACCAGCGGGTATGGGCTTTCGGCATTCCCATTCAGGTAGGAGCTCATCCTCCCTATCTCATTCTCTATTTCTGCCTTGCTAACTCTCTCAAGATGAACGCCTTTGGAATACTCCGCGGAATCAAACCCGGCGCGCCTCCCGAAAACCAGTATGTCCGCAAGGGAATTGCCGCCAAGCCTGTTGGCCCCATGCAGCCCTCCTGCTGCCTCACCGCACGAATACAATCCAGGTATATTTGTCCTGCACGTCTCTGCCTCCACCTCTATCCCTCCCATGAAGTAGTGGACAGTCGGTGCAACCTCCATCTTCTCCTTGGTAATGTCAACTCCTGCAAACTCCTTGAACTGCTCGTACATTGCAGGAAGCTTCTTCTTTATGAAGGCCGGCCCTTTGTTCGTGATGTCCAAATACACCGCTTTGTGTGCGGTGCCGTTGCCAGCCTCTATCTCGTTGTATATTGCCCTTGCAACAACGTCCCGGGCATCGAGCTCCTTCTTCGTAGGGGAATACCTAAGCATGAAGCGTTCTCCCTTAGCGTTGAGCAGGATTCCCCCTTCGCCCCTGACGCCCTCTGTAACCAAAAGCCCCTTTACTCCTGGCGGCCATACCATGCCTGTCGGGTGGAACTGTACCATCTCCATGTCCCTGAGCACTGCACCTATCCTGAACGCAAGCGCTATGCCATCGCCCGTGCTTTCCCACGAGTTTGATGTAACTTTGTAAAGCCTTCCCAATCCACCACTCGCCACTATGACGGCTTTGGCGTTGAATACCACTATCTCACCGGTGCGCATGCTGAATCCCATGGCGCCGATAACGCGCCTGCCATCTGAGAACAGCTTGGTTATGAAGGTTTCGTCAAGCATCTGCGCACCCTCTGTGTGCAGTATTCTGTCTTCGAGCGTGCGTATCAACTCAAGGCCTGTCTTGTCGCCAACGTGGCATAGCCTCCTATATGTGTGTGCACCAAAGGCCCTTTGCATTATTTTGCCGTCTGGCGTCCTGTCAAAAAGCGCCCCGTATCTTTCAAGCTCATAGACCCGTTCTGGTGCCTCCTTGGCCAGTATCTCAGCCATGCGCCAGTTGCCGATATACACCCCTTCAACTATGGTATCAGAAAAATGCACTTCCCAGCTATCCTTCGAATCAACATTGCCAACAGCTGCTGCTATGCCGCCCTCAGCCATCACGGTGTGGGCCTTTCCTAAGAGCGACTTTGATACAACTACTACCTTTGCGCCTTTCGACAGTGCCTCTATCGCAGCACGCAGCCCTCCTCCACCGGCGCCCAATATGAGTACGTCTGTATCTATCTCCTTATAATCCATCCGTGCACCTGCAACTATACTTTTTTGCACCCAACCAATTTATGCTTTGCCATTGTTAATCCTTGCCGCCCACAGAGCAAGATTGTTTATGAACAGTAGCAGCAGCTTCTTCAGCTCCTCGTCCTGGACCTTTCCTCCCGCAAGCTTCTTGCTTATCCCTGATACGAAGAGCTGGGGCCTTTCCATCGGATGCGCGTTCAGGAAGGAGAATATCTCGCGCATATGGTATTGCGCTACCGCTGTGCCAAGCATGCCATCCGTAGCCCCTATTGTCGCTACCGGCTTGTCGTCGAAAGAGTTGTCATTATACGGCCTAGACGCCCAGTCTATCGCATTCTTCAATACTCCGGGTATTGACCTGTTGTACTCCGGCGTCACAAAAAGTATTGCATCCGCTTCCTTTATCCTTCTCTTGAAATCCCTCACGCTTTCAGGCATGCTCTCGGGAGTGTCAATATCCTGGTTGTACAGCGGTATCTTGTCGAGCTCGTAAATCTCCACTTCGATATTCTCTGGTGCTATGCCAGCAATCGCCCTGAGCAGCTTCCTATTGTAAGAATCCTTTCTTAGGCTTCCAGCCACGCCCAATATCCTGGTCTTATTCTTCATATCCATCACAATCATGAATGCAGCGGTGCGAATGAGTCATAGCAGCAACATTGTCCATATCCGCTGCTACGAGCATCATGGCTGCGATACGCTCTAATATATTGCAATCCGCACAGCCACCGTAAAGTAATAAAGCAAAGTATAAATTTATGCCTTTTGCAATATTAGCGTGAATATATATGCACAAAGGCTTAGTGGCTTACATAATAATAATTGCCATAATCATACTGCTGTGGTATTTCTCTACAGGGTTTAGCGTACCACAGGTAGGGCATACAACTACTACTATATCTAAGAAAAGCACCACAACGACCGTTACCATAATCAATACCACCAACAACACAACCAAGAACTATACGAACAAGACATACCTGTCCTGCGCCACCGCCGCCTATCTATATTCGTCAAGCTTCAATACGACGCAATCCGTAAAATGCTCGTGGGGAGGCGGAGAGCTCGGCCTATGGGTATCGAGCATAAACAATTCGTATACGCATGTTAATCTGGTCAATGCCAATAACAGTACAATAGTGAACAGGACCTTCACTAACCTGTGCCCTATTCTATACAAAGACTATAATCTTTCTGCAGGCACCTATTCGCTGACCATGCAAACCGGCCCAGCATCACATATTCCATCAAATAGCAGCTCGCCATGCTATTTCTTCCTAGCTACATTGAACACATCGCTGCTGCCGCATAGCAATTCAGTGTATACAAATGTTTTCAATGGCAACTTTTCCACTGGCAGCTTTGCTGGGTGGAACGTAACGGGTTTGGCTTTCAAGAAAAAGCCCCTTGACCTGCCTGCCGCAAATGCCAATTCATGCTACCCTGAGAATACTCCTTGGAGCGGCTACAACGCTACATACTATGCATCAACCTATTACTGCAACATGACGACGCAGGGCGTCGGCAACCTTACATCATCGCAGTTCACAGTTACCCAACCGTTCCTGAATTTCCAGATAATAAGCTATTACAGCCCATACATATACGTGGAGATATTGCGCAACAACACTCCAGCAATAAAAGCGTATTTCAACACATACAGGATATCAAACAGCAGCACGCAGACCTTTATGCTGCGCAACGCAACGATACCCCTAATTACTCTATATGGAAAGACTGTGCGGATAAGGCTGGTAGTCACAGAAGTCCAGGAGCACGAATACATGGTGGCGGGAGACTTCAGGCTCTCTAGCACTCCCAACCAGCAGCCAGGAATACCCTATAACATAACCATAACCTGATTGTTGCTCGAAGCCTTTTTATGC
>JAKAVJ010000004.1:37110-56772 GCA_021827525.1 Microcaldota archaeon | reverse complement strand
GGCAACGGCAACAACGGCGTGCCTACCAGTGGTGTTTCATACACGAACAATTGGTACTCTGGCTATAGTGCGCCGTGAATTGCCAAATTACTATTTCGTGCATAGTTATTTATATAAAAGTATAAATATATTGCTTCATAGTGTTAAATATGCACTTTAGGGATGTTTTGGATGAACTTTCACGCGCCAATAAGAAGGTTTTCACTACTTATGATGTCGCGAAATTCATGGGCAAGCCCATAGCATATGCATCGCTCATGCTCTCGAAAAGCAGGGATGTAATCAAGATAGAGAGGGGCGTTTATGCAGTAAAGGGTGCTGACATGTATGAGATAGCGTCCAACATAGTGTTTCCATCATATGTGAGCCTTCTCTCCGGAATGCAGTATTATGGTCTGATAGACCAAAACATAATACGATACTCGGTGATAACGCTAGAAAGGCACAAGAGCATTCCACTTGACAGGAACGAGATAGAGTTTAGAAAAGTAAAGAGGCAGCTTATGTTTGGCTATGTGAATAAAGGCGGCGCATATATAGCTGAGCCAGAAAAGCTTTTCATAGACTGCTTGTACTTAAACGTAAAACTGCAAGTGATGCTTGACGCAATGAAGAAGGCCAATGAGGAAACCATGGTAAGCGCTGAAAAACTTGAGGAATATGCCATAAGGGCTGGCAGGAAAACCCTTGTGAACAAGCTAGGCTTTATTATGGAAAGCGCAGGTATGGCTCCGGAAAGGCTGGAAAATCATATATACAGGAATTATGTTTATGCTGAAGCAAACGGCAAAAAAATAAACAAAAAATGGCGCATTGTATATGATTGACGAGGCTTCACTGCTAAAGTTCAGGAACTTGTTCGGCGACGAACGCCAGCTGGAAAAGGACTATTTACTCAACCTCATGCTCAAGACAATTTCAATAAACAGGATATCTAATTACTTGGAATTCAAAGGAGGCACGGCGCTGTACATGCTGCATGGGCTTGACAGATTCTCGGAAGATCTTGACTTCAGCTACGTGGGCGATGCATCAGGAATAGGAGCAAGGATAGACAGCCTAATAGAGCCCGTAGTAAAAGATTTTGAAAGGAGCTACAACATAACAAAGAAAAAAGGCAATGTTCTTGTAAAGGATGAAAACGGATTGCTAACTAGTATAAGGAGCGAATTCTTCATTGAGGGGCCATTGTTTGCGAAAACCGGCAAAAGGCACAAGATAAAAATTGATATAAGCGTGAGGCAGGATCTGATCCTGAAGCCGGAATCCTTAAGCTTCGTATCCAAATACTATGACATAGGCACAATGGTGATCTATTCGATGCCTATAGAGGAGCTGCTTGCAGAAAAGCTGTGCGCCATGATGGAGAGGGACGAGGCTCGTGACATATATGACGCATACTTCATGATGCAGCGCAAATCGATAATATATGACAGGGTATTGTTCAATAAAAAGCTAAAGCTTAGGAATGAGGAATATGATGAGAAGCAGCTGATCAGCAAAATACGAGCTATGAAAGAGAATAAGTGGAAGGAGGAATTGAAGTATCTGGTAAAAGATCTGCCCAAACTGGGCGAGGTAAAGAAGCAATTGATCAAAGTATTAACAGGTGGGAAAAGCATGAAGGGCACGCATGCCTGAGGAAATGTCGTAATATGAGATAATGACTCGCCTTATAAACCTTTTCACTCACGAGCTATATCTGGCGGCAAAGTTGGCGGCATATCAACTTGCTAAGCAGAGATCCCTATTTGATGGGCATCTCTCCGCACTGCAGAAACGTAGTATAGACGGAGCGCACATAGATTTGCAAAACCTTGTAGGATGGTGTCCACTGAATTGCAACACAAGTAGCTATTCAGGCAACAACAACGGCGTGCCTACCAGTGGTGTTTCATACACGAGCAACTGGTACTCTGGATACAGCGAGCCGTAATCTTACATGAAGTTAGCCAGATTGAACTGCTTTGTGGGTATGTCACCCGCTGCACCTACTGCTCCGAATACCGTCTCTATCTCCTGCTTCAGGAGCATTATCCTCTGGCGTATGTAGGGCTCCAGCTTGTACCTTTCCGAGAGGTCTATGGCGGTGTTTAGGTATTTCTCAATGCCTCCCTTGGATATGGTGAGCACTAGCTTGCCACCGCACTTCGGGCATTTCCCTATGAGCGGGACGCGCCTGTACTTGGCGTTGCACGATATGCACCTGAACGTCTGCTTCGAGAATGAATGAAGGTTGCCCATGAGGTCCGGTATGAAATGGCTCAGTATGAGCCTCTTCGCCGCATCGGCCCTGTCTATCGAGTACAGCTTGTCGGACAGGCTGAACTGCATGTCTATCTTGTCCTGCATAGTCTTGAGCGTCGTATATGCGCTGCGCTTCGGGGCGTACGTCATCGCCTTCGTGGTAGTTGCATGCGTGAATTTCAGCCCAGAATATGCCGCCTCTGTCTTAAGCCTGCTCTCTACCAACCCTACCTTCGCCTCGCCAGGAGGCACACGCTGCATTGTCTTGTCGTAGAAATCCTTGCTGTATGAGCTGTCAACCTCCATGTCCCATACCTCGTCGTCCACTTCTTCCGGTTTTATGTTCACCGCCAATATAAGCGGAGCGTCCATTGTGCCTCCAATTGTAGTTGGCAGATAATGCTTGGAGAAGTTGATGAGCGCGTCCATCAGCAGTATCGTTGTGTCTTCATCGCCGTCGCAGTTCCTGCGCCTTGCCGATATAAGATAAGGATGTGCAAGCCCTACATTAACATCTGCGTAGCCGATTATCCTGCCCACAAAACCGGTTGATGTGTGCGGCGACAGCGTCACCACGGCATGCCCTATGAGGTCTTCCCTCGAATCCGCTTTGTAGAACGGCTCTACCTTGTAGTACTTGACCAGCAGTGCATCGATGAATTTGCTAACCCTGAGAACGAACTCTGCGCCTGCATGGTTGAGTATCACGTCCTGGTGCTTGAGCTCTACGAGCTGGTCAGGGCTCTCTAGCGGCTTGCCGTCATAATCCTCGGTATACCCCAACTCGCGCAATTTTTCTATGCTTGTACCTATCTCCCTAGGATAGAAATGAGTTATTGGAGCATCGGTGGCATCGAACCTCGATGTGCCGTCCTTGAATATATGCACGCCGTAGACGCTCCTCAGTATGCCTTTCTCTATTGGCTCGGCCTCCTTGCTCTTGTTCATCATGCCCTTCACCCCTTTTATGAGCTTCGGGAGCTGGCTCAGACCTAGGTTCTTCATTGCAGAATCAAGCATGTCTGCCACATCGACTCTCTGCATCTCGTAAGCTATGGTAGGGGTGCCGCAGTTCTCGCATACATCGCTCTGGGTCTTGTGCATGCAGCGGGGGCATATGCGTTCTATGTACGCCCTCGATTCGTGCCTGTGGCAATATGCTGTAGGAAGGCTCTCCTTCCCTTTCTGGCACCTGTACCTCGCTATCTCTATCTCCATGTTCGGCGCACCGAACCTCTTCTTGTCCGCTATGTATGCCTTAGTTATGCTCCGTTCCTTGCCGCCCTTCTCGCCGATAGGGAATAGAACATTTGGAGGAGGTGCCATGAGCCTTTCCTTGGCCTTTTCTGGCCTGCCCTGCCTTCCACCTATGTATGTCGAGCGCTGCATTATCTTGAACGGCGCCACTGAGCTCAACAATTCCACTGGAAGCTTTTCCGGATCCGCTTCCAATATTGCCCTCGCTGCGCCCTCCCTGTCTTCGACTATTTTACCATCCTTTATGAAACCCATAGAACACAGGAGCGCTTGCGCATCGCCGCCCTCTATTGATATCGTTCCGCCCCTGTCTGTATGCGGTATGCATATGCGCTCTATCGCAGTCCTGCATTTCTCCGAATCCTCGCGCGTCAGCCTTATGCTGCTTATATCGGATAGACTATTGCCGTTAATGTCAGCATGCGACAGTGCTGATGTTATGCTGCAAAGATCCTCGTTGGTTATATCGTTGTAATCATATATGTAGAGAGGGTGCATCGGGACGGAGTAATCCATGGAGTATTGCAACGCTTCCTTGAAGCTCGGTGATTCAGGCATGCTTCCGGAATAGCCTGCTGCGCTGAGCTGTGCATACCAGTATTCCTCTACGTAGCTGGTCGGAAGCAAAGCAGTATTTGTCTTCTTGAAATCGCCGTACGTTATCAGTATGTCGCCGACAGACATTATCTTTGATATGTGGTCCTTGTACTCCATAGCCACCTCAGGATTATTTATCCTGAAGGCTCGTCCATCGTCGAGCTTGACGAATGGCCCTTCTATCGAATCCACAGGCATAGCTATGCACCCCTTGCCGGGCTTCTCGACTTTCAGCTGCGTGCCCGTTGCTATGAATTCGTCAAGCAGTATCATTGTGGATGGGCTGAACCCCTTTGCTGCTATCCCAGTAAGTCTGCTTCTGCCATACCTGAGCCTGAACGACCCGGGATGGTTTGGATATGCGAATACGGGCCTGCCTGCTACAAGCTCTCTCAGGAATACTGCATTGTTGTCCTGCGAATGGTCCTGGGGATTTGGCTTGTCAGCCTTCTCCGCCCTTATTATGTTGTTGAGCCAAGTCCAGTCAAGCCCGACAGCCTTGGTATACTTGAGCACGCTCTTCGCCTTCTGCGCTATGCCTTCGCATAGAACCAGGGGCACGCCGCCCCTTATCCTGTTTGTTATCATCTCCTCCTTGCCGGATATCAATGTGCGCTTTATGTTCCTGTGTATGCCGATCTCTGCGTCTTCTGTAGCCAAACCGTCAACACATACGGGGCAGTTCTCTATTATTGTGCGTATGTCGTCGTCGCTGGGCAGGTACTGGAGGTGCTTGCGGTGGTGGTATATGCCTATTTCCTCTACGTACCTCTCAACCTCGCTCTTCTGTGGCTTGTACATGCCTACGCCCATCAGCTTCCTGGCGTAATCAGTAAGAGCAACGGACAGCGCAGCGCTGGTTCCTCCTGCACCCCTTATAGGGCCTGCATAAACTGCTGAAACATAATCGGAACCGTCGGGATTCTTGTACAGGAAAACGCCCTGGAAACCCTCTGTAGGCGCGACCAGTATGCCCTCGGTAAGCACTGAAAGCCCTACCCTAACTGCAAGTGTCATCCTTTTCTGTATCTCTGATTCGAATCTCTTGTTGGTGCATACCTCCTCGACCATCATGAAGGCAAGTTCCTGCCTGCTCTTGGCATCCTTGCTCTTTATCAGCGCAGCCAAGCCATCTATATCCAGTATACCTTCGACCTTCGTCGCCAAGTCAGGAGCGGGCTTTATCTCCACGTTCGTCTCTGGATCGTAGCCTTTTCCACGGGCTCTGTTCGCAACATCGTACGCCTTCTCCACGTACTTGGAGAGCATATCGAAATACTCGTCGTTGTTCATCACACCACCCCCATAAAATCAACCGTAGTGAAACTGTATTTCTTCGCTTCAAACACTGGAAGGTTGCATGGCGTGGGCATGTGCCCCTGCCTCACCTGGAAATCTGTCCTGTCCTGCCATGTGCCGCTGTTGACTATCTGCACACCGTGGTATTCGAGGAGGCCGTTCTTGTGTATGTGGCCCATATGGAGTATGTCAGGCACTTCGTCTATGACAAGGTTGTCGGTTTGCGTAGGCACTATTATGTTGCCTCCATAGACAGGCGAAAGGTGCCTGCGCTTGAGTAGTTCGAGCATGGCCTCTTCGGGCTTGGCATAGCTCATGCCGGGCACAGAGCTTATGATTGAATCGAGCGATGTGCCGTGGTATGCGAGCACGTTAAGCTTGTGGAGCATTAGGGTGCTCGGGTTGGACACCATGTGCACGTTGCTCAGTTTTATGTCGAGCAGCTCTTCCGGGAAGGGCGGCTGGGGCTCGGAGCGCTGCACGGCGTCATGGTTGCCTGGCAGGACGAACACGTGTATGTAGTCGGGTATCGCCTCTATGTACTCGGCGAGCATTTGGTATTGCGAGTATATGTCCAGCACCGCTAGATCCCTGTCATGGTCCGGGTATACGCCTATGCCATCCACCACGTCTCCGCCCATTATTATGTACTTTATCTTGCCCGCAAGCGTCCTTGACTTTGTGTCGACGCTGCCATTGAGCCATGAAAGCATCTTCGTGAAGTTCTTCTTCATGAAAAGCTTGCTGCCCACATGTATGTCTGACATGAACGCTATGGCTATGTCGTCTCCAATCACCTTCCTCTCGCGTATCGGGACGTCAGGCCACACGATCTCCTTTGCTATGACGAACGGCCCTGATATCTTGCCCTTTATGGCAATGACCTCGTCGTTTATCAGCCTCGAGGCGCTCTCGAAGAGCCTCTTGCCCTCTGCATTGGGGTTGTTCATGAACATTATCTTTGCCTCTCCTGTCTCGTCCTCTATGGTTGCCATCACGTTGCCGTTCTTGGTGGTTATCCTGTTGGTCAGTATGCCAGCTACAACTACTTCCCTTCCGGACATGAAGTTCTTCATGTTCCCTATGCTCTGCGTGATGGCGTACGCCCTGTGCGATGATAGTATCTCCTTTATCCTCGATAGCCTGCTCCTGAAATACGCAACGAAGTCGCTTACGCTGCCCTCCGCCCTGTCTGAAGGCCTGTTCTTTATCTGGTACTCTGCCTCTATCTCCGACGCGACGGGCTTGAAGTCCGTGGCCCTCTTGACCTCGACAGGGACTGGGGCCTTGCTGGTGCTGTCCCTTTCTATCTCTGCAAGCACCCTGCGCAGCATATCCATATCAACTACGGTAATGCCTGCCGCGCCCTGATTGAGCTCGATGATCTTCGAAGAAAGAGCTTCCATGCTTACTTCTTTAATGGCGTCAGTATCTATGTCGGCTGAAAGCATGAAGCCTGAATTGGAGAGCAGTTTGGAAAGCGCCTTCAACAGCTCTTTGTCGCGCATGCAACCAGCTATTCCTTTATAGATTCAAGCATGCTGAGCAGGTTCCACACCATGGTCCTGGCCTGTGGGGGCAGGTTTATGTCGTTGCTCACTCCATCGACGCTATATATGGCGCTGGATATCCTGACCGTCAGGTCACCCGCAGCATTGAGCTTCTGCTTCGCTTCGGAGATTGCACTCCTGACATTCTTTGGGACAGAAGTGTCGCTTGTTATCACATCCATCTGCCTGTTCACTTGTGCAATTAGCTCTAAAATTTTGCTCTCTTCCATAAAAACACCTCCATGCATTCGATAAAAATTAGCGTATCATATAGTGCTTACCCGTAAATATATTTATAGGTATCTCGACCATGAGGCAGAGACTAGAGATTGCGTCAGGCTTTTTTCATATTTGCGTAGCTGTGCATCAGGCCCGCTTCTGCATACTCATTGGGCATGCCTGCCGAAACTGACCTGTATATATCTGTGCTGCCCATCGATTTTGACGCTATCAGTATTGCGTTGTAGAGCGTTATCCTTGTTTCAAGCGAATAGACGTCGAACTTGCCCTTTAGCGCCTCTATGAATGCATCGGCCTGGTGCGAACCTGTAGCGTCCTGGAGGTAGTTTATGGCCAGGATGCCTTTGTCCGTCAGCGCGGAGTATGCATCTTCTATGAATCCCTTGGATGTGAATTGGCTGGGTATGGAATAGTCGATGTATGCATCCAGTATGATCAGGTCGTACATTCCATCCTTGCCCTTTATGTAGTCCAGGCCGTTAGCCTCTATTATATTGGCCTTTGCTTCGGGATAGAACACCTTGGCGATTTCAATCATGTCGCGATCGACCTCTACGATGTCGAACCTTTCTGCTTGAACACCGGCCTTCTCGAACTGGTAGGCTATCGTGCCGCCGCCGAGGCCTATCATCAGTATCCTAGGATTGCTGCAAAGATAAGCAAGCGGCAGAAAGTAATCCCAGTAGGAATGCGTGAATATCGATTTCGGGTTTATCCTTGAATACACAACGCTGTTGTACCTGACTTCGCGCGTCCCATCGTGGTACTTTATTATCTCAAGCTTCTTGCCTGCGGATGTAATCGAATACTGCCTGCTGGTGCGCGTGAACGCACTTGCCAGCCTGCCCATCTCTTCCTTTATGTTCATGAAACCAGTTAGTGGTTTATATATGTTTTCGCATATTTAAAGTTATTGCGTTTTGGGTATGCAGTGGTATCATTGTCATTGAAAGTAATAGAATACAGGCAATTGCTCTACATCATAGCAATGTTCATGTTTGTGCAGTTCTTCGGGCTCCTGCTCGGCATAGCGCTCTTCAACGGCGAAATCCTGCCGATACCGAGCCAGCAAAGCCAGTCGTTCTTCAGCACGCCGCTTAACCTGCTATTCTATGTCGCGTACATAATCATAGTAAGCCTGATACTCATACTCCTGTTCAGGATATACAAAGGCAGGAAGCTCTTCATCGCGTTCGAGGCTGTGGTGATATTCATAGCCTCGATGATAGTATTCATGGTCATATTCGGCCTTATAAACGATTCAACAATACTGACAGTCTACGGAACGCCGATAACGACCAATTTCTCAATAGCTGTGATAGCTGCATTGGTGCTCATATACCTGAAGAACAGGAAGCCGCAGCTCAGGAACGTAGCGGCGATAATAGCGAGCGTTGGTGTAGGGTTAATACTTGGAATATCTTTCCCGTTCTATATTGCGCTGCTGTTCATGGGGCTCATAGCGATCTACGACTTCGTGGCTGTGTTCATAACCAAGCACATGCTTGCCCTCGCGCGCGTGGCCGAGGACAACAACCTCGCCCTGCTCATAGGCGTGAATGAGGTGGAAGCGCTGCCGGCACGGAGCCTTGACAGGGAGTATGTGGAGGAATACAGGAAGAACAGGGGCAAGCTGAGGAACGGCAAGGAGTTCAACAACATGCTGGGCAACAGCCTTGTCCCGATAGCAGCTAGGGTCGAGCTAGGAACTGGCGACCTGGCGATACCGCTCATGGTTGCAATATCCGCATACAGCCCAGGGCCGAACTTTGTGCTGAGCTTCTTCGTAATATTCGGGGCCATAGCTGGGCTCCTGCTTACAATGTTCATACTCAGGAAGTACAAGCGCGCCCTGCCTGCCATACCGCCGCTGTTCTTCGGGATCATAGTGTTTGTGCTGCTTTATGTATTGCTGCGCGGCTTCATCTAATGTTTAGGACGGCGCCATCACCGCCTACTTCCCTCTCCTTGGAGAAGAATTCGGATATCCCATCTAGATAATCGCTGCGCTCCGATACCTTCATTGACGATGATATTATGGACTGGTACGCCGACCATTTGTAGCGCTTGTCCATGAACACTATAACTGCCCTGTCGCTCTCGTTCCTTATCGCTCTCCCTGCTGCCTGTATCACTTTTATCAGGGCAGGTATCCTGTAGGCATATTCTTCCCCTTTGCCCTTGAACTTGCCGTCCATGTATGCAACCTTGGCCCCCAGCTCAAGGCTGGGCTTGGCGAACGGCAGGCCGACCACTATCACCGCTTTTATTATGTTCTTCGGATAGTCGACGCCTTCGCTCAGGCTTCCTCCAAGCACGCCGAGAAGCATGGAATTGTCGCTCGATTGCAGCCTTCCCAGTATCTCGTCTATCGCAGCGCTGCTCATGCTTTCCCTCTGCGCCAATATCTCTATGCCTGCTATGTACCTGCGCACACCGTTAAGCACCTGGAAGCTCGGGAAGAACACCGCAACGTTGCCATCTATCCTTCTCTTGATGCTCATCAGCCTGTCGGCTATCGCCTTGTATTCGGAAATAGACCTTGATGCATATTTCGTTGTAACGCCGCTGTCCACGTATGCAATCCTGTTGCGCTCCGGGAATGGAGAGGCATAATTGCGCATAGCCGCGTCGCCTATGTCGAACAGGTCGGAGTACATGCCGAGCGGTATCAGAGTGGCGCTCATGAATATGTTGGCATATGGTTCCTTGAGCACATCCATTATCCGGTCTGGATATAGGCAGCTAAGAGACAGCCTGACCGAGCCGCTGCTCCTCGATATTATCTTCGCCACAGCAGGATCTTCCTCGGAAAGCTTGCGCATGAAGTTGGCGAGGTGCATCAGTGAAGACCTTCGAGCCTTGGACTTCTCTATGTATTCCAGAGCGTTGCGCTCTATCTGCTCTATTATCTCGCCCTGCGCCACTGTTATCTCTTCGGGAAGGTCATGCTTGTATACGAAGGCCTCGCTCTCCTTTGAGAGGTGCGTTTCGGCGAGCTTGTTCAGCGTAAAATCCAAGTAGCCCAGGTCGAGGCTGCTGCCTATGCTTCTTAGCTCCTCTGATGCGCGCTGTATCGCCCTAGTGGTTATGGCGTCGCTCATGTACGATGCCGCGAGATTTACCAGGTTGTGCGCCTCGTCCCATATGATTATAGTATTGCTAAGCGTTCCGGCAATCCTCTTCAGGAACGCCGGCCTCGTGCTCGGGTTCAGTATGTGTGAGTAATCCGCTATTACCACGTTGGCGTCCCTTGCCATGCTCGCCGCGGCCTCATATGCGCATATGCCGTAATCCATGCTCACAGAAAAGAGCTTGTTGTGCCCCTGGAGCGCCTCGCCCCATATGCTGTCAGGCATCTCGCCCATCTCCTTGAAGCGCTTGTAGAATTCGCACTTTCCATTCTTAACCAGCTTCTCGCACTCCTTGTGGAACGCCTCGTTTGCTATCAAGTTTATTCCGTCGTTTATGCACAGCTTTTGCTTCCCCACCATATCTATGAATTTGAGCCCTATCGAGAACTTGCTGCGTATGCCGTTCAGCACCTCTATGGCTATCCTGTGCTGCGATATCTTGGGCGTGAGGAACAGGACCTTCAGGCCGTTCTTCATAGCAAATGTAAGCGCGGCGCTGAGCGATGCGTCTGTCTTGCCTATGCCCGTGGGAGCATTAACGAGTATGCTGCTCTTCGATTCGAGAGCCTTGTATATGTCGCCCATCATGCGGCCCTGGTGCATCCGCGGTTCATTGAACCGGAACAAGAATTCGTCCATGATATTCATATAACATTTCTGCATGCACATTTTTATCTATTGTGTGATATATCCTAATGGGATGAACGCATGAAGTGGGGCAAGGACACGGCAGCGGCAACGGTGTTTGTAGCGGGCGCCCTGGCCATCATCATATCATTATACTACATGCAGCAGCTATCGCTTTCCATAGGGGTTGGGGCAGGAGTAGGCGCATATATAACAACTGTTGCGCACAACGCAACCTTGCCTGCGTCGCTGCAAAACCTGGTCAACAACATTCCGACGCTGCGCATAGCGCTGTACCTCACGTACATGATGTTCGTAATCGCATTGGTATGCTTCGCCATGGGGCTGCTCCAGCTTTTTGGCAATCCGCAGAGCAGGCTGGCGATGTATACAGTGGTAGTATCGTCGGTGCTGTTCATAGCGCTATTCAGCGTACTTGACATCAACTTCGAGTTTTCGCAGCCTGCTGCAATATATGCGCTATCGTACCTGAGCGGACTGGCCATGCTTGCGGCCTCAGGGTATTATGTGTTCGAATCTAAGCACAGACAGACACGCGGTGTGCGCAGGCAGATAAGCCTGAACCCCGATACGCCTTATACTAACCTTCTTGTGCTGTCGAGGGAGCTGTTCTCCAACTTGAAAGGAGATGTGAAGATTGTCGACATGCACTTCGATTCTGCAGGAATGGAGAACCTAGCGTTGCTCATAAGCGATGCAAAGACCTATTATTCCAATATATATGTGCTTGCAAACGGCGAGAGAATAGGTGCGGACTTCAGGAAGAGGTACTTGAACCTTGTCACCGAACTGGCAAACAGGAGCATCGGCTTCGAGGTCAGGATAATGAACCCCGAGGATTCTGCATCGCAGCACGAGAGGTTCATAGTAGATTCCGAACACGCGTACAAGATACCGCCGCTCAATATAATAAACAAGAAGAGCGAGCACATCGTAAGCATAAAGCATGGCGAGGCGATCAGGAGGTTCGACTACATGTGGGGCAGAGGCAGCAAGATATGAAGTCAATCACCCATGCGCCGCGCAGACAAACAAAAGTTGTGTAAAAAAGGTTGGACTAAAGCTATATATATGATTTGCAGGAATCAATAGTAGTATGCACGCTTTTAGACCGTACCAGATTTATATGGCTCTGATATTGATGCTGCTAGCCGGATTCGCAAGCGCCAATGCTTCAACAGTCGGCTCTGCATACATACATGCACCGGCAGTCATATTGCAGAACAATACGGGTGAACTGACAGTAATAAACCTGACCGTGACCACAGGCACAGGGAGGGTCACAATAAGCGGGCCTGCAATAGTCGCACAGTCCACATTGAACTCTTCTGAAACGGCTGCGCTTGTAGCGGCCAATTACCTCCACATGAATGAGCATGACTACAATTTTGATTACTATATAGCGAACGCGACAAACGTTTCCGGACCCAGCGCCGGCACAGCTATGACATTGCTGGCGATATCCGCACTGAGCGGCAAGCCCCTGCCTAACAACTTTACTGTGACAGGGACCATGTCGGACAACGGGTCCATAGGCGAGATAGGCGGCGTGTATGATAAGGTCTCGGCTGCATCAAGGGATCACATGAAGTTCGTACTGGTTCCTGCAGTGCAGAACCAGAGCGGCGAATCCGAGCTTTACCTGTTAATAGAGAAGACATTCGGCATACCGCTGGTGCAGGTGAACAACATAAGCGACGCGGCGCATTTTGCTTTCGGCCATGTGCAGGACATAAGCAGGTATCAGACAAATTACAGCCTCTATACAAATTACAATGTATCTCTGGTTCCCCTGGCAAGCGTGAGCTGCAGCAACAACTGCTCAATAGGCAACTTCGACAAGCTATTGAACTTCACGTTCAACATGACAAGCAGTGAGATAGGCGCTCTGCGTTCGTACCCCAACTTCACCGGCGTGGCGCAGCAGCTTTCGGAGCAGCTGAATGAGAGCGAGGCCATGGCGGGCAAGGGCTACCTCTACCTCGGCGCGGACCAGGCTTTCCTCACATACATCAATGCATACTACTTCGCACATCACCTGTCTACAAAGCCCGAAGGCATAGACACGATAAACAGCATAGGCAACTACTGTGCTTCAATATCTCCTTCAAACCTGAACAGCAACAACTACGAGTATATACTCGGCGGCGAGCTAAGGCAGCTATGGGGTTCGTACACCATATCGGCAGACGCCGCAGAGTACAATCTCACTGCCATTGACTCTGATGGCGTTATGAACGATTTATACACTGCCGGGGAGGCAAACGCATGGTGCAGGTCTTCACAGGCAATGTATAACATAGCAAGCAATATAAGCGGGAGCCAGTCATCGTTCTCCCCGTCGCTCAAGGGCATCGCCGCGGGCGACATGAGCAACCTATCCTCGACAGGCGCCAACCTCTACTCGCAGACCGCAGAGCAGGCATATTCGGATGGCAACTATCCGCTTGCGATACTGGACTCAAGCTATGCGCAGGCTATATATGGACCAGGAGTCGAGAGCAATTCTTCGCTCGGCACATCGACTTTAGAATCGATGGCGGCGGGAATAAGCAGCAATGCGACATTCGGAGTATGGGCAACGCAGTTCGCCAATGAGGCGCAGTTCTATGAGCACGAAGCTCTGATGGCACAGAATTCGAGCGCGGCGCACGCCTTCGCATACCAGGCGTATGAGACCGCGGTGCTTGCAGAATATATCAGCAACGATACACGAATTATAGCTAGCAGCATTATACCCAATACTACCACTACAACTTTGCCGATAGGCGTCACTACCGTGCCTGTGCAGCCAGTAACAACACCCAGCTCTTCGATATCGATATACGGGTCTACAGTAGGATTTATTATATTTTCTGTTGTAATACTACTCGTTGCTGTTCTTATAGTGCTTATCATAGTGCTATATGTGCTAGTATCGATACTCAAGCACCTGCACGGAATGACCGGAAACATGCAGCGCGGCCGCAGCCAAGAAGGCGCAGATGAAGAAACAGGCCGGCACAAGAGTGTAACAAGCAGGAGAACAGGCAAAAAGGGATAAACTACAAGTGATTTTATGGCTGATGTAATACCTGGTAAGGTTTGCGTTTCTTGCGGAAGGCTCACTAGCGAGTACACGGAGTTCAAATGCCCGAAATGCGGCAAGACCACCATAATAAGGTGCGCGCATTGCAGGGAGATATCGAACGTGTACAAGTGCAGCGAATGCGGATTTGAGGGGCCGTGATCAATATGTCAATGGTAAGCATAATATTCAAGGTGTATCCGGAGGAGAGCAGCTTAGATTCCGTAGCCGGTGCGCTGAAAGGCATGGATGCGAGGGACGTGAAGGCTGAAGACGTGGGCTTCGGCATAAAGGTCATAAAAGCAATGTTCGTATTCGACGATGCAAAGACCAACTCCTCGAGCATAGAGGAAGCGGTCAAGGGGATAGCTGGGGTCAGCGAAGTAGAGGTAGAGGAGGAAAGCCTTCTCTGATCCGCTTCGGCAAGCGCTCGATAAGCAACCTTTTTTAATCCTAAATGAGTATAATGCATAGCGGAGCGATTTTATATGATAAGAAGGATAGAACTCATAAACTGGAAGACCCATAAGGATACAGTCATAGAGTTCCAGAAGGGCGTGAATGTTCTTGTAGGTATAATGGGAGCCGGCAAGAGCTCAGTCATGGACGCTATATCTTTCGCGTTGTTTGGCGCTTTTCCTGCGCTTGTGCACAAGCGTGTGAGCCTGGGCAATATGATAATGAGCAGGCCGACAGAGGAAACGCATGCTGAAGTGAGGCTCGACTTCGATTCTGATGGCAGCGAGTACAGGGTGATAAGAAAGATATCGGCGAAGCAGGGCAGCGATGCAAGGATAGAGAAGGATGGCAGCTACCTGCAGACCCAGTCTGAGCGCGTTACCGAGACGATAGAGGAGATACTGAAGCTGGATTATGACACTTTCTCCAGAGCGGTGTATTCTGAGCAGAACGGCCTGGAGTACTTCCTTGACCTATCGAAGGGAGAGAGGAAGAGGAGCATAGACGAGATGCTTGGCCTTGACCATTTCTCCGCAGCGGAAGAAAATGCCACTTCCTATATCAACAGCATGAGGTCCATGATAGAGGGAGAAGAGAACACGCTGGCGCAGATAGACGTGAAGAAGTTCAGGGAGCAGATGGATGCCCTCTCCAAGGAGAAGGACGAGGTAGCGCAGAGGATGGAAAAGCTATCCGAGAGGGCCACATCGCTTACAAAGAGCTTTAAGGGCGCAAAAGCGAGGTCGGAGGAGCTCAAGAGCGCGATGGAAAAGAAGAGGGCGATGATGGACAGGAGGATAACGATAAGCGCAAGGAACGCGGCCCTTGCCGATGAGATAGATAAGATAGACGCGCTAGGCATAGCCAAGGAGGATGTTGAAAAGAGGCTCAAGGATGCAACGGATAGGGCAAAGGCGCTGTCCGAGGAGCTCGAGAGGCTCAGGAAGGATGAGAGCGAAGCGGTGCGCAACCTGTCTTCCATAGAGGCGAACATGAAAGCGCTCAAGAAGCGGGAAATGGAGAAGAGGGCAATAGAGGAGAGCATAAAGGGCAGGGACAGCACAAAGCTCAAGGAGGAGCTGGACAGGCACAACGAGGAGCTCGAGAGGCTCAGGAACGAGATCGCAGAGAAAAGGACAGGCATAGCTGACGGGAAGAAGTGGATAGCTGAGCTTTCGAAGCATCTCAGCACATGCCCTCTGTGCGAGAGGGAGCTGAGCCAGGAGATGAGGCAGAGCCTGTTGAAGAGCAAGGAGGATGCGGTCAAGGCGCTCGAAAAAGAGCTGGAAGAAGGCCTTTCGAAGTCCAAGGAACTGGATGGAAAAGTGAAGGCCATAAAGGCATCGATGGACAAGCTGACCCTCGACAATGCAAGGCTGAAGGATTTCGAAGCCGTAGGCAGCGAGATGGCCAGGCTTTCGAAGGAGATGGAAGATGCAGAGGCAAAACGCAAAGATGCCGAGAAGCGCTATAAGTCGAAATCGGAGGAAAGCGAAAAGGCCAAGGAGCTTCTCAACAAGGCAAGGCTCGATGCCGAGAGGATTGCCAGGAGGGAGGAATACTCGCGCGAGGTGCGCGCCAACGAGGCCACGCTCAAAGAGATTGAAAAGAGCCTGTCTGAAATGAAGGTCGACGAGAAAGAGATATACTCGGCGCAGGACGTGCTAACGAAGATATCGTCCGAGCTGAGCGAGGTGAATTCCAAACTCGAGAGCGACAGCGCCTATACCAAGAAGATAGAGGCGCAGATGTCAGACAAAAAGAAGCAGATAGACGATTTCGGCAGGATAGAATCAAGGATAAGGGAGAGAAGAGCAGCAATAGCCAACATGAACAAGTTCAAGGCGGCATTGATAGACACGGAAGCAATGCTGCGCAGCAGGCTCATAGGCTCGGTGAACAGCCTGATGCAATCGGTATGGTCAGAGCTCTACCCGTATGGCGACTATACCGCGATAAGGCTGACTGCGAAGAAGGATGACTATCTGCTAGAATCGAGGGTAGTGCTTGACGGTGAGGAGAAATGGCTGGGCATCGACTCGGTTGCGAGCGGCGGCGAGAGGAGCCTTTCATGCCTTGCGATGAGAATAGCGATGTCGATGGTGATAGTGCCGAACCTCAGGTGGATAATACTCGACGAGCCGACACACAACGTAGACAGCAACGGCATAGACAGGCTAATAAACATGCTGAGCAACAACCTGCCCAAGGTTGTCGACCAGGTGTTCATAATAACCCATGACGAATCGATGAAGCAGATAAGCAACGCCAGGGTCTATATGCTCGACAGGGATAAGGAGGTGCACGGCAATACAGTTGCATCAGTGATGTAGCTTCGATGCAGCGATGCTGTTGCCCGCGCTCATATCGATTCTATGCCTAACGAGCCCGATTCTTTCCCTTCATCGCCGTGGCCCAATATGGACGAGCCGCTGACTCCTGAGAATATCGCTATCACTTCGACCTTGCCGTTGTAAGAAGGGTCTATCCTTGCGCCCCACAGCACGTTGGCGTTCGGCGACACCATGCTCGTGAGCTTGCTGCCGATCTCGTTCGCCTCTCCCAGTGTCATGTCCTCGCCGCCAGTTATGTGCAGCAATACGCCGCTCGCATTCTCGTAATCCACATCGAGGAGCTTGTTGCTGAGCGTGTCCTTTACCACCGCGTCCACCTTGTCGGTGCCCTTGCCTTCGCCTACGCTTATCATAGCGAGGCCGCCTCCGGCCATTATGTTCTTTACATCCGCGAAATCCAGGTTTATCAGGCTAGGTGTTGTTATCGTCTCCGTTATGCCCTTTATAGCACGTGATGTGACTTCATCGGCTACGCGGAACGCCTGCTCTATTGCGAGGTTTGGATACAGCGTGACGAGCCTCTGATTGTCTATGACTATCAAGGTATCAACATTCTTCCTGAGCTCCTCTATGCCCTTCCTTGCAACCTCCATGCGCACCCTTTCCAGGGCGAACGGGAATGTAACTATCCCTATGACTATCGCACCGGCGCTCTTCGCCAGCTCCGCGACAACCTGCGCAGCGCCAGTGCCTGTGCCCCCGCCCATGCCTGCAGTTATGAACACCATGTTGGACTCGCTGAGCTCGCTGCTTATGTCGGAACGCGAGTACTCCGCTGCTTTCTTGCCTATCTCCGGGAACCCTCCGGCGCCCAATCCCCTTGTGAGCGGGCCTCCAATCAGCAGCTTCTTGATTGATGGATCTAGGCTGTAAAGGTGCTTGTTATCAGTATTTATCGCTATTAGCTTTGCGCCGTGTATCTCCATCTTGCTTATCCTGTTTATAGTATTGCTGCCGCCTCCACCTATTCCGCATACTGCTATCCTAGGCCTGAACAGGTCGGGATCGACGGACTGGTCGTTCACCGCCTGGTTGAGGGCATTATCGAGCAACTCCATGTTACCACCATATGAACATATCGATGGAATACCATAAAATACTTTTCTATATGAAGGGTTATTGGCGCAGTCGGCATTGCAGGCCCTTTATAGCGTGCGGTTCGTGCGACTCCCGGCGTACAGCTATGTTTTTATATTTTTCCCGCATAAGTTAATCTGCGCATTTTCTATCTGAAAGCAGCAGCGCTCAGTATTTATAATATTTATCGAGGTTTTATATATGGCAAGGCTAAGACCGGCTAGGACTTATAGGAATATCGATTCACAAGCATGGGCGAGGTATTCGCTCAAGAAACCGAGGAAGAACTACGTGAGGGCAATGCCCCACACGAGCCTTCTTGTATTCAATATGGGAGCAAAGAAGGACAGTTATACCTTCAAGGCGACCCTTGATGCTACAGTTCCCATACAGCTCAGGTCCAACGCCCTCGAATCCGCAAGGCAGGCGACGAACAGGTACCTGGAATCGAAGCTCCCCGGTGCATACTTCTTCAGGGTGCTGGTATACCCGCACAACGTTGTGAGGGAGCACAAGATGGCTACAGGAGCAGGAGCAGACAGGATATCGCAGGGTATGACACTGGCCTTTGGAAGGCCCGTATCAGTGGCTGCAAGAATAAAGAGGAACCAGCCCATATTCTCAGTAGAAACGGACAAGCAGAACAAGGACATAGTGAAGGAGGCATATAGGAGGGCTGCGTCGAAGCTCTCGGGCTCTTTCAAGGTCAACATGTCCTATTGAGCTGCTCGAAAGCTTTTTGTTTTGAAGGCCTGTGCGCATGCACATTCGTGCATGAATGGTGCTCTCTGCCGCACCAAAGCCTAAATATCTAAACGATGGTATAACCGTTGATATCATGCGCATATTGCTGCAGTTTCCCGAAGGGCTCAAGCAGAAGGCTTTGGAGTATTCGAAGAAGCTTGAGAGCGAAGGCAATGAGGTATTCATATCGGTATCGCCCACCTTCGGCGCTTGCGACCTGGCATTGGATGAAGCAAGGGCGATAAAGGCCGACAAGCTCGTGCACTTTGGCCATGCTGAGTTCCACCATGTTAATTTCAATGTGGAGTATGTGCCATACGAGATAGACGCGCCGCTTGACCTTCTGCCTAAATCTCTTGAATACCTTGAGGAGTACAATACAATAGGGCTAGTTACTACCATACAGCACGTGCACCAGCTCAATGCAATAAAGGACTTCTATGAGAAGAACGGCAAAAAAGTGCTTATAGGAAAGCCTTACGGCTTTGCAAAGAGGAACGGGCAGATATTGGGGTGCGACGTAGGCAGCGCGGTGAGCGTTGACAGAGAGGTCGATGCACATGTATATTTTGGGGGAGGAATGTTCCACCCGCTGGGTGCGCTGCTCAACACGAATAAGCCTTTCTTGGTTGTTGAGCCTTTTACCAATACTGTAAGGTTCATAGACGAGTATAGGGAGAAGTACAGGAAGAGGAGCAGGGGAAAGGTGCTGTCTTCGCTCAATGCAAAGAACTTCGGCGTACTGGTGAGCACGAAGAACGGCCAGTACAACATGAACCTTGCCAAGATACTCAAGAACAGCATAGAGAAGGCAGGCCTGACTGGCGAGATACTAGTTGCCAACACTTTTGATTTCGTATCGTTGAACAACACCAGGGGGTTCGACGCTTTCGTCAACACCGCTTGCCCAAGGATAGGCATAGACGACGATGATGCTGCGAGGGCTTCAATACCCATACTCACAGCCAACGAGCTTATGCAAGTAATAT
>JAKAVJ010000004.1:0-36501 GCA_021827525.1 Microcaldota archaeon | reverse complement strand
AGGTATTCCATAGCGCTCTGAAGTTTCAGAGCATGCCGCCCCTGTTTTCCTTTCCCAAACATGTTAATCACTATGAAAAGTATATGCAATAAACCTTTAAAAGCTTTCTAGTATTGCAAACTGCAAGTATATATAATACATAAAAAGCGGATTTGCTGGATATTATAAAAACAAAAAGAAGAGGAAGGCAAATGCCTTCCGTCAAAATTCAGTATTGCCGGGATCAAGATGCCTTTTCGGTCAAAGAGGTTGTTATTTGTGCAACAACAGCCGTAGAGCTACCTGCTACTGTGTAGTTTAGCCATACAAAGCCCGTGAAGGCCTGGCCCAAGGTGAAATTGGATGTTGCAGCCGTTCCTGGAGCACCTGTATAGCATGGTACTGTCAATGTGAATGCCTGACCGTTTTGTATAGCTCCGGTACCAGTGCTGAAGGATACAGTACCCTGATCTATCCCATTTACACCAATATCTCCAAATGCTGGATATCCATTAGAACCAGCAGTTGATGCGCAAGCAGCGTATTTCGGAGTAATTGCAGTGCCTGTTGCCTGGCCTATATCCATTGTTAGTATGCCGTTCGTAGCCAGCGTTGCTGATACGCATGACCATCCTGGCGTTGTTACGCAGTGGTTTCCTAGAAGGTTCCCAAACACACCCAATGAGAACAGAGCTCCGAGCACAACCGCTATTATCAGTATTGCCCAGCCGTATGTCATCAGGTATTCCATAGCGCTCTGAAGTTTCAGAGCATGCCGCCTCTGTTTTCCTTTCCCAAACATGTTAATCACTACAGATAATAGAGCATATAAGATTTAAAATAGTTCCGCCTTGATATGTTTAATATATAGGTTTTCATGTTTGCATTCTGTCACTGTAGTGTTGGATATGTATGCAGTTGCGCGGCGGAAGCTGGTATATGCAGCAATGCGTGAATGTTTAATAATTATTGCTGCATTTCTTATTTTGTAAGATTTGCACATCGGTGCATGCTTGATCTATTAGGTGATAAAATGGCAGAAGAATTGAACCCTTTCAGGATAGCGCAGGAGCAGCTGGACAAGGCTGCAGAGATAATGAAACTGGATGAGCAGGCACATCAGATACTTCGCGAGCCCATGAGAACTCTCATCGTAAACATACCGGTAAGGATGCATGACGGAACAACGAAGGTGTTCACTGGATTCAGGGTGCACCACAACACTGCTAGAGGCCCTGCCAAAGGAGGCATAAGGTTCCACCCGGAAGAGACTATAGACACGGTAAAGGCGCTCGCGTCGTGGATGACATGGAAGGTATCGCTGGCCAACCTGCCTTTCGGAGGCGCGAAGGGAGGCATAATATGCAACCCGAAGGAGATGAATGCGCAAGAATTAGAGCAGCTTTCAAGGGGCTATATAAGGGCGATATACGAATTCGTAGGGCCTGAGCTCGATGTGCCTGCTCCCGATGTCTACACCAACCCGCAGATAATGGCATGGATGTACGATGAATATTCAAACATAAGGAGGAGGGAGGAATTCGGCATGATAACAGGCAAACCGTTGGAGGTGTGGGGCAGCGAAGGAAGGAGCGATTCCACAGCCATGGGAGGCATGTTCGTGATGCGCGAAGCCGCTAAGAAGCTCGGCATAGACCTGAAGAAGGCGAAGATAGCAGTGCAGGGATTCGGCAACGCAGGCATGTACGCATATACGCTTTCAAAGAAGCTGTTCGGCGCCAACGTGGTTGCAATAAGCGATTCGAAGGGCGCAACTTACGACCCGAAAGGCTTGGACCTCGCTAAGCTGCAGAAGGCAAAAGATGAAACGGGAAGCGTGATGAACTATGAAGGGGGCACGAAGATGACCAATGAGCAGCTGCTTGAATCGGATGTCGATATACTCATACCGTCAGCAATAGAGAACCAGATACGCGCCGACAACGCAGACAAGATAAAGGCGAAGCTGGTGCTCGAATTGGCCAACGGACCTGTGACGCCGGAGGCGGACCAGATATTGTATGAGAAGGGAGTGCTTGACATGCCCGACTTCCTAGTTAACAGCGGAGGTGTCATAGGCTCGTACTTCGAGTGGGTGCAGAACATAGGCGGCTACTACTGGAGCGCTGACGATGTGTACTCTAAGCTTGACAAAATAATAACGAAGTCGTTCGTTGACACGATGAACACAAAGAGCCAGTACGAAGGCAAGGGTACCAAGATATCACCCAGGACAGCAGCGTATATAATAGCAGTAGATAGGGTAGCGAAGACAATGAAGGCACGGGGCTGGTACTGATTCCAAGCGCATAGGGCCGTTGCCCTATGCTTTTTCTCATTAATGCAGGATAGCCGTAAAAAGATATTGCGGCAACTATTTATATCTTTGATAGAAGAATAAATACAATTCTATCGGTGATTGCTAATGGCAACAAATCTCGAAATCGAGAAGAAGAATGTGATAAGCTCTTGGGATGAAGCGATACGCCCTTACACTGTGAGCAACGTGCTGTACAGGAATGTGGAGGGCATGAATGCGCAGATGAGGCGGGAGATAAAGCAGCTCAGCAAGGAAGGATACATGCGCGTGATAAAGCTGGGTGGCACTGCGATCAGCCTTGGGCATAGCAATGACAGGCTATTTGTAGATGATTTCAAGGGCGGCATCTATTATTTCTTCGAACATGAAATAGCCATTGTGGAACTGCTCCTGAGCAGCAAGATAAAACCTGGTGTGCTTACCGAAAGCAAGGGCAGGGCATCAATCAAAAGGTGCCTCGTCAATGCCGGTTTCGATGAAAGCGAAGCTAGGGACATAATCAGCATGAGGCTAAAGATGGACACCGAGATGTTTGATGTCAGATTCACAGACATAAGGAGGAAAACACAGTGAATTGTGTCTAAGAAGCGCACATGATTTCTTTTTCTTTGCGCTGATGCAGCTCCAGCCGCGTGCATGCTTGCGCATGATTGACAATACGCCGGGGGTGGGATTCGAACCCACGGAAGCCTTTCGACTAAACAGCTTAGCAGGCTGCCGCCCTACCTCTAGGCGACCCCGGCGCGCTCTAATAATTTCTAATCAACTATAATAAATGCTTATTGTGTGCGCATGGCCATGGCAGAAGCCAGCTCCGCGCTAAGAAGCCATATGGGGTTTGCCATGCATCAGCTCGGTCCTGTATCCTATAAGCATGGCTTTTACGTGCTTAAGGTTGCTCCTTCCGGCCTGGCCTGGTTCGCATATAAAGCCATCAAATAGGGCAAGACGTCAGCACCTAAGCATGGGCTCCATATAGCGACATAACACTTCGCTGGCATTGGCCCGCCAAAAGGGATTTGCGGATGGAGAACCCTTAGCTCCCCGGCCTATCTGCCAATAGCTATTGGCAGCCAATACATAAATATTTTATCAAGACTGAGCTAAATGCTGCTAGAATTGCGCGACGCGCCACATGAGTGGATTTTGCAATATTCTTTTATATCTTGTCTGATGAAGCATTAACGGTGCAGCACATTCTTGCTGTTCAATTGCTGCTCGATATATTGCAGGCGCAATAATGGGCGGCGCAAAAGGAAGATTTGATGAAAGATGAAGAATATACTAAACTCTTGGACAGGGCGTATTCGTTGGCTCCAGAGCTCTCTGCATCGAAGGAGGACTTCGTAATACCTACCGTAGACTCGTTCGTGCAGGGGACTAAGACCATAGTGCGCAACATAAACGCCATTGCCGACAAGGCAAGGAGGAAGCCGTCGGAGATAGCGAAGTACGTGAGCAAGGAGCTGGCAGTGCCGGTAAGCGTCGAGGATCAGCGCATGGTAATAAGCGGAAAGTTTTCGAACGGCGAGCTCGACAAGAGGATAAAGAGGTATTTCGAGATATATGTGATATGCAGGGAGTGCCACAAGCCCGATACGCATCTCGAGGCAGCAGGGAGGGGAATGATGTACCTCATCTGCGAGGCGTGCGGAGCGAGATACGGTGTCAAGAGCTACTGATAGGGTGATTGCATAGGTTACAATAGAGGTTATGGCCAAAGCGGCGGAAAGCCGAAAAAGCCCGGAGAGGTAGTAGAGAGCGCACTGATGGTGCCTAGGGACAACGAAGTTCTTGGGAGAGTGACGAAGATATCTGGGGCGAGCAGGTTCGTGGTCATGTGCACAGACAACAAGGAGCGCACATGCTCAATACCGGGGAGGTACCGCAGGAAGTTCTGGATAAAGGTCAACGACGTGGTGCTTGTTAAGCCGTGGGCAGTGCAGGGCGATGAGAAGGGCGATATAGTATGGAGGTATAGCCTGATGGACATAGGCAGGCTCAAGGACAGGAAACTCATAAATTGACTATGATGCGGCGTTCAATAAAAGAAAACTTTGGTTTTATATTTCTTTTTTACCATACATAAAGTAAGATTGGGGGTAAGATGCAGACACTTAGCGACCTTTTAGTAGAATCTAAAATATTCGCCAATAGGGAGGTGCTATCGCCTCATTACGTCCCAAGGAAGCTCATAGGCAGGCAGAAGGAGATAGGCAATATAGAGCGCGCAATTGCGCCTGCGCTCAAAGGGGAGCGCGGAAGAAACCTGTTCATATACGGCAAGACAGGAGTAGGGAAGACGTCGTGCGTCAGGTATGTCATAGAAGAGGTCAAGAACATACCGAACACGAGGGCGCAGATATCCTATATAAACTGCAGGGTCTACAATTCGCGCTACAGGGTCCTTAACAAGATAATATCCGACCATATGCCGACATATGCGAAGAGAGGGTATGGGGCAGTAGAGCTCTACGAGAAGCTTAGGAGCTGGATAGAGGAGGACAACAAGATACTCGTAGCCGTATTGGACGAGATAGACGTGGTCAAGGACCTCGACGATCTTATATACACGCTCACAAGGATAAACAGCGACATAAAGGCAGGAGGGGTAACGATGATAGGCATATCGAACAAGGTTTCTTTCAAGGACTACCTTGACCCCAGGAGCTTGTCGTCGCTGTATGAATCTGAGATTGTATTCTCGAATTATAATGCCAATGAGCTCTATGAGATACTCAGCGATAGGGCCGTGATTGGCTTCAAGAAGAACGCAATAAGCGACGAAGTTCTGAGATTCATAGCAGCTTCGGCTACAAGGGAGAGCGGCGATGCGAGGCTCGCACTGAAGATAATGTCGCGGGCCGGCGAGCTCAGCGAAGACGCCAGCAAGGATAAGGTAGAGATCGAGTACGCACAGAAGGCTGCGAAGATGGCTGAGGACGATGTTGTATATGATGTTGTATCGACGCTGCCGGAGCACCAGAAGCTTGTCTTATACTCGATAGCGCTGCTGACCCAGGGAGGCGGCTCATACAAGAAGCTTTCTGACGGGGTTGATACCTATCTATTCAGCGGCGAGGTGTATAACCGCTACAAGTCCATAAGCGAGAGCATACACAAAGAGCCCAAGGGCGAAAGGTGGTACAGAAAATACCTTTACGAGCTTGAGATGCAGGGCCTCATCGCGGCCTACGAGTCCGGCAGGGGGATAAGGGGCCATACGAAGCTCATAAAGCTGCTCTATCCTGCGCAGAGGACAAAAATGATACTGGAGAAGGACATCTTCGGTATGCCTGACGCGAAGGAACCCCAGAATGATTGAATGAAGTACTATGATATTGCATTCGGCGGATTTGACATCGATCCGGGGTTTGCGAAGCGTTTGGGATTTGAAAGCATATTCAGGCTAGGTTCAGACATACAATATGTGGATGTCGACTCAAAAACAGTGCCGCGGGTCAAGGGCGATGTCTTCATTGCCTATGGAAGCGACAAGACAAGATTGCTCAAGGAAGCGCGCAACGGTGCGGTGCTTTCCATGTCGGATTTCTTCATAGACAGGAAGCTCATGGCTATAATAAAGGACCTTGATACCAAGCTTATAATACCGCTGTCAAGCATACTTGAAGCCAGCTATATTGAACGCTCAAAGAGGATGTACAGGGCGGAGCGCTTCATAAGGCTGGCAAGGAAGAGCGGCATGGAGGTTTATTTCGCAAGCATGGCAAGGTCGCAGCTGTACCTCAATTCGTACGTCCAGATTATCGAGCTTGCGAAAGCGCTTGGAGTCGAAGAGGCATATGCGCGCACGGGCATGAACGCCATAGGGAGCATATTGAGAAAGCGATGATGCTGCATGATGAGGGAAAAGCATAGATATATTCTTGTAGAATCGACAGCGAGCATGGAGGGCATGGAGAACAAGCTCTACAACCAGCTCTTCTACACTATAGGGAGCGCTGAGTACAGCAACGTAAACCCGAAGATAATATCAGCGAAGGGCAACAGCGTATTGATCAAGTGCAGCCTCGAGGGGTTCAGCAAGCTCGTTCTAGCACTGACATTCATAAAGAGCATGGAGAAGAGCCCTGTTGCGTTCTATACAATCAAGGCATCAGGCACTATAAGGGCGCTGCTTGCAGAGGGCAAAAGCGGCAAGGCGCTATCTCCTAGCGCTTGAACTATTCGACAGTTTCTTCATCATTCTCGCATTACCAAGCATGTCATGGTTGTTGTTGAAGAATACGTATGCGCTTTTGGGGCGTTCTTTTCTTATGCTGCCGATTGCCGCTGCAAGCTCCTTGCTGCTGTAATTGTAGCTGTACCAGGACTTCCGCCCGTGCATCCTCAGGTATATCGAATCGTTCGTCTTTTTTATTATTACGCCAATTGGCGAGTCTATGCTCACGAATGTTATGCCAAGCCCGCGAATCCTCTTGAATGTCTCTTCATTGAACCAGCTCGGAGAGCGCGGCTCGATGGCGAATCTGTCAGCAATGTCAAACTCTTTAAGGAGGGATTCCACATTGTCTAAAATGTTCGGTGTCAGGAAGGGCGGCAATTGGAAGAGGTAGTAGCGTATGCTGCCTTCAAGAGGCTTGAATAGGCTCAGGAACTTCTCCATAGCAGGCCAGCAGTTTTTGCTAAGCTTGTACTGGTGCGTTATCAGCCGGTTGACCTTTATGGACCATGCAAGGCCCTTTCCCTTTTCAGCCCAATGCTTCACCTGGTTCGTGAACGGAAACCTGTAGAAGCTCGCATTGAGCTCTATTGCGTTAAGCCCTGAGTTTTCGACGTACCAGTCAAGAGTACCGCCTTTGTTCCAGCCGTACATCCACCCAGATGTGCCGACGAACATCTCCATAATGAGGGATAGCAATGCAAAAGATAAATTGCTTGCTATTTTCTTTGACCGCCATAATTAGCTACCGAAATTTGAAGCTATCAGAGGTTATCATAAATATTTTTTCTGTGACCAAGCGTCCTGACCATGATTGCACTTCGAAAGTTGATCTATAATCTTAGCTGCTTTTTAACCGCATTGGTTGTGTATACGCGACCGTGGACCGTATCTAAGAGACTGTGCAGTATAGACATTCTAAAGTCTGGGTTGTATTTGCCTTCGTCGTCACCTTCAGGAATCAGATCTACTAGTGCTGATATCGGCTCTTCGTATGTCAGCCTTTTATAGGGCTTTAATCTATTCAATTTATCCCTAGTCTGCTTAGTTATTTGAATTGTTGTATACGTATAATCATCATATAATTGGCACATAATAGATAATAATATTATCTTGAAACTTAGGGCTATGTTTTAGTTGCATTGCCATTTAGCGCAATTGATAGGATAAGTTGAGGTTGCTGGGATATATAGGTAACATAGGAATTGGAAACTTAAAGAATTCGAATATATATTGATATTTAGCACAGCGATAATATGGCCGTGGAAATACGATCAATAAAGCGTAGCGAACTTTTAGAGTTCTATAATATGCAACAGGTATATCTGGATAAAGAGAGCTTTGATATTTTTCTGAAGAATTTTAAAAAATATCCGCGGTTATATCTCTGTGCATTTAAAGGGAAAGAATTGGTAGGCATAGCCTATCCAGGTACTCTACGAGATGGATCACTATACTTGAGGGGAATTGGCGTTGATTTAGCTAAGGGATATGCAAGAAAGGGGATAGGATCTAAACTGCTTAGTGCGTTTGAAAATGAAGTAAGGAGCAAGGGGCAGCATACGTTGACAGCTGGGTCTGCCAAAGACCCCAAAGTAGAAAAATTTTATGCAAAGAATGGATGGCAACCAACGAAGCTAGTAATCAAGAATAAAAATGGACGGACTAGGATAAAAATCTCAGAAGAAGCCAAATTGAGCTTTCTTAGGAAGAAATTTAGTACTAGGGACTATTTCATAGTCTTCGAGAAAAAGCTATAGTTTGTATCTACAATCTTTATTAATATCTTCAATTCTACCATTACATCGTTTGGGGTTGCTGGGATTTGAACCCAGATCAGCAGGTAACTTCATGGTTCGTATTTCCAGATCCTAATCATCGCGTGAGCTCATTTCAAAACAATAAACATCTGGAGCCTGCTGCGCTGCCAAATTACGCTACAACCCCATAACTAATCGTAGCTTAGAACCATCACGTATAGCTTTATCAGCTATGGTATTTAGCCCTTTTGTTTCGAATATATAGTAATGCTTGGCTACTTTGAAAAAGCTGTGGTTTGATGGACAAGAGATCGAAATACCTTGCTGTGATAATATTGGCTGCAGTTGTTCTTGCTGCGACTGCATACTATTTCAATTCTTTAGAGAACTTTAGTTGGCTAGCTAGATATGACAATGTCATGACTAGCAATGCGGTGCTATCGCAGCTACATAGCATAGCGCAGAATGTCTCTCTTGCGAATAACATAGGTATAGGAACGGTGCCAGTAGGGCCTAAAGGAGCACTTCCATTCATTACGAATAACAACAAGCCGCTCGTAGGCGCCAATGGAAAGCCGATGGTGCTTTATGTAGGCGCGGATTACTGCCCTTTCTGCGCAGTCACCAGATGGAGCCTTATATTGGCACTGATGCGCTTCGGCAACTTCACAGAGCTGCACTATATGACATCTAGCGCGGTCGATTATGCACCTTATACGCCTACATTCACGTTCTACAACTCGCACTATTCCAGCAAAGTGATAAACTTCACGGCTTTTGAGATAGCGAAGAACATATTCAATAGCACGATAAACAATTATGAGCCCTTGCAGACCGTGCCGTCCCAATATAACAATGTCGTGGTCTTCTACTCGGAGAAATATACGGGATCACCAAATTACTCAATACCGATAGTAGATTACGGCAACTACTCTATTGAGATAGGGGCGATGGCTGAGCCGCTGCTGCTCAAGGGCGATAACTGGAGCACCATAATAGGCGATTTGAAGAACCCGAACACAGGCATATCGCAGGGCATAGTAGGCGCTGCGGACGTTATGACTGCGCAGATATGCCATGCAATTAACAACAACGCCAGCGTGTGCAAGGAGCCATACGTCAAGAACTACGAATCAGAGATATGACCGCCATTTGATATATGGCACATTTGAGGAAAAGGGTTTAGAGCGACTGGCACTTGGCCAGTCGCCTTGCCTAAAAAGATCTGGTAGTTTATTCGTCTTCCGTTGAGTCTCCAGGGAGCTCTTCCGCTGAATCGTACGCCTCAGTCTCGCCGAGCTCCTCTTCCGAACCGCTGCCTTTTTCTATCACATTTATCTTGCCGAACTTGCCTGTGGACAGTTGCGGCGAACCCCTAAATTCGTTCACATACCCGTTCACTATCTCTATTGTATCTCCTTCGCTGACCTTGCTTATGTCGTTGCCCCACAATGACATAGGTATTGTGCCTGAATCGTCCTCAAGCGTTATGTTTGCAACGCTCAGCCTCTTGCCATATTTGGTAACTACTTCCCTCGGGTCATCTTTCTTTACTACTTTAGCCTGAATGGTCACGTTGCTTGCTCCGGCTTTGAGTTCACTTATTTTCATTTTATACACCTTAGTAGAATTTGGATTCTGCCTATTAAAAGAAACTTTTGACAGCAAAATATAAATAACCTTTTATGGCGGTTTTACCTTATCGGCTCATAATATTTAGACGGACTGTCACGAAAATAAAAATTCAGCATGTTCGGTATCGTGAACGCAAGATATTTCGCAATGCCCCATTTTACAACCCTCCTCGCGCTGCTGTATACCTTTATCCCATCATTGTACACGGCGCGGCCTTCTCGGCCTGCACGCATCGTCATGTCGCAATCCTCATATGTGAGGTATGATATGTTGAACCCATGTATGCACTTGAACGTGCTGCGCCTAATAGCTATGTTGGAGCCAATGAACGATGGTTTGCCTATGAGCATTGAGAATTTCACCAAGGACCTGTAATTGAATGCATAAAGCATCCTGACCGCTAAGCCTACCTTTTCCTTAGGCAGTATTGGGCCGGTAGCGACTGCTACGCTCTTGTCCCTGAAAAGGGTGTAGATGTTGCGCAATGTGTCTTTGCCTATGACAGTATCGGCGTCAGTGAAGAACAATATCTCGCCCTTCGCGTGTGCAGCGCCAGTGTTGCGCGCCAAGCTTATGCCCTTCTTTGACTGCTTGACTATCCTTGCATAGTTCTGCGCCACTTTGCATGTGCCGTCAGTGCTGCCTCCGTCCACCACTATTACCTCGAAGTCGCTGAAGCTCTGCTTGGAGAGCGATTCTAGCGTATTCTTTATGTATTTGCCTTCGTTCAAGGCAGGTACTATTATGCTAATCTTGACCATATCGGCACCGGGGTAAAAATTGGGTGCATCCACGCATTATGCTATATGCATAGCGCAGCAAATATTATTATTGTGTAAGATTGATTAATTTAATAAAGTGTTGTAGTATGGAGCAGATATTGCATGGGTTGCGGCATTCTCTTGCAGGCCAGCCGCGCTTGAGGCAGCAATCGGCGGTAGAGATGCTCATAACATACTCATGGGCGATGCTCATAATAGCGTTGTTCGTTTCGATGATATTTGTGCTTTCGTTCTCCAAGCCAGCCTCTTCCTATATACAATCATCATGCAACATAGAGCCTGCGCTCCCATGTGACGAGGCCATAGCCACTGCTGCTACATCAACCCGCCCCATAGAGTATATCGTGCTTTTCAGCAATAACTTGGGCGCGCCGATATACATGCCTAGCAACTCGTTTACGGCCACAACAACCGGCCTTGGCGTTTCCGGCACAGCTACATGGACGGGCAACTGCACGCCGGCCCTGGCGCCGCAGGGCTCGCTGATACTGTGCAAAGCCGCAATAAGCGGTAGCATTGCTCCTCCGCTCGGCTCTCTGCTGACCGACTCTTTTGAGATAGATTATGGCATATGCGGCTCGGACTCGATCAGCTCATGCAGCGCTGCAGTTTACAAATCCACAGGCACATCAGAGGAGGATTTCCTCAGCGCGGACATAAACATACATAGCATCACGCTCTATGACAGCCCAAGCACAGGCCATATGTCACTTAATGGCGTTATATACCCGAACAATACGCGCGTACTCGAGCTGCCGGGCAAGTACCAGGTATATGCTGTGCCTCCGGCAGGCTATGCATTCTCCAGTTGGAGCACAAGCAACATTACATTATCGTCTGCATCCCAGTACACCAACATGACGGTAAGCTCGAACGGAACAATAACGGCAAATTTTGTCAGCTCGCCGTGAACCGCAAGATACAATAACTAGACGCAATTCACTTTTCCAGGTAGTTTATGTCTTCGTTGTCCTCGAGTATGTCTATCAGCTGCCCTTGGCCCAGGCCGCTGGGGAATTTGTCGAAGGCTACAACGAGGAATTCGCCATCTATGCCGACTATCTTGCCCGGCCAAATCCTGTCGCTTGAATCTACGTACCTTATGCGCCTGCCCTTCAGCGACTCCAGATCTTCGGCAGTAGTCGGAGATATCAGCAGATTGTCCTTATCCAAAGATGCAACTATAGCACTTATCATATGACGCACCGAAAATTTAAGTTATCAATCAAGATGGCAGCCTTCTGATATAAATAGCTATATTAATCTTTTATGGAGATATATATTAGGTTTCATGTCGAGGACTTCCGCTAGTGCTGCAACCGTAGAAAAAGATGCCGAACCGCAAGGCAGCATGTCGATCGAAGGAGTAATACTTGATATAGACTACGCCGCGATAAACGGTAAGGTAGTGATAAGAGTAACGGTAAAAGGGTTGGACGGGAAGACCTACGACCTGATGGATGACGACTTCAAGCCCTATTTCTATTTCGTGCCTTCAGGCGAGGCGGATAGCGACAGCATACTCAAGATGAGCACAAACGATATGGGTAGAAAGATAACGCCTGTGAAAGTGGAGGAAGATGAGAAAAGCTTCTTCGGCAGGCCAACCAAGCTTTTCAGAGTGTATATGGAAACGCCATCCGACATCCCGAAATTCAGCAGCTACATGATGAGGTACGGCAAATGCTACGAGTACGACATACCTTTCTCGAGAAGGTATGGCATAGACAAGGATGTGACGCCGCTGCATGTGTACCGCTTCTCAGCCTCCAAAACCCCGGATTATATCAAGCTTAACGGAATGAGCTTCCTGAACGAGATAGGCGAACTCAATCTCAACACGCTCTGGTTCGACATCGAGGTCTACAACCCGCTCGAAGTGCCTAGGGAGAATGTCGACCCAATCATAATGCTGAGCTACAAGTATGTATCAGGAGGGAAGGAAGGCGAGGGGGTCATCACATTCAAGAAGATAGATAGGCCTTTCGTGGAGGTCGTGAAGGACGAAACCGCGCTGATAAACCGTTTCGTGGAAATAGTCAACCAGCATGACATTGATGTAATATCCGGATACAATTCAGCGAATTTCGACATAAGGTACATGATAGCGAGGGCGAAGGCCTTGGGCATCGACTTCAACCTAAGCCGCGGCTATGGCGATACCAGGATAGAGAGGCACGGCCTTGTCGACAAGGTAAAGATAGGAGGAAGGGTGCATGTCGATATGTACCTGGTGATAAAGTTCGTATCGGTGGTAGGCGCGGCAGAGCACCTGCTCAAGCTCAACAGCTACACCTTGAAAAATGTCTACGAGGCCATATCTGATGACAAGAAGATCAGCGTGGAGAAAAAGAGCATATGGAAGCTCTGGGACGGCAGCATTGAAGACCTGGAGCTGCTTGCAGAGTACAACCTCAACGATTCGTATGCGCTCATGAAAGTCTACAACACATTCATGCCTATCATGATAGAACTGTCAAGGACTACCGGGAATGTATTGAGCGATGTGTCTGTTTCGACAACAGGCCAGCTCGTAGAATACCTCCTTATGCGCTACGCCAGGCGCTACAACGAAGTCATACCCAACAAACCGTCCGAATATGAGATAGAGGACAGGCTGAAGAATCCGATAATAGGCGCATATGTAAAGACGCCAGACCCGGGCATATATGAGCACTTGGCCATATTCGACTTCCGTGGGCTGTATCCATCGATAATAATATCTCATAACATAGACCCCTCTACGCTGTGCACCGATTGCAAGGACTATTTCGAATCCCCAACTGGCGCAAGGTTCGACAAGAATAGGAAAGGCATAAGCCCGATGATACTCGAACTGCTCATCAACCAGAGGAAGGAGGTAAAGAAGGCATACAAGAAGGACCCGAACAACATCTTCCTCGGGTCAAGGTCGCAGGCGCTTAAGATAACGGCCAATTCATTCTATGGGTATCTTGGCTACGCCAGGTCGAGATGGTATTCGAGGGACTGCGCGTCCAGCGTCACGGCATGGGGCAGGCAGTACATAGCCAAGACGATAGAGGAGGCTGAGAAGGCGGGCCTGAAAGTCATATATGGCGATACTGATTCGATAGTGGTGCTGCTAGGCAACAAGACAGATGAGGAGGCATTGGCTTTCATGAGAGCTTTCAACGCCTCGCTCCCGGGGGCAATGGAGCTGGAGCTGGAGGACTTTTTCGTCAGGGCCGTGTTCGTCGGCAAGAAACATGAGAAGGATCCGGCTGGCGCGAAGAAGAAATACGCGATGCTGAGCACATCAGGCAGGATAAAGATAAGGGGATTCGAGCTTGTGAGGAGGGACTGGTCGAGGATAGCCAGGGACACGCAGAGGAACGTGCTCGAAGCGATACTCAAGGAGGGCAGCGCCGAGAAAGCCGCCAACATAGTTAAGGAGGTGGTACAGCGCCTGCGGTCCGGCACCGTGCCGCTGGGCGAGCTCGCGATAAGCACACAGCTCAGGAAGAGCATAGACAAGTATGACTCAAAATCGCCGGAGCTTTCTGCCGCCAAGAAGGCCGTCGAGGCTGGTGTGAAGAGCAAGGACGAGGTCGAGCATGCCGTGATAAGCTATGTGATAACTTCGCATGGAGGCTCCGTATCGGACAAGGCAGAGCTTGAAGAGATGGCCAAGGACTATGATGCGGACTATTATATCAACAGCCAGGTGATGCCCGCAGTGATGAAGATACTTAAGGAGCTAAACTACAACGAGGATGAGCTGAAGAACCTGGGCAAGCAGAAGAAACTGTGATGCAGCAATGCAGTGGGAAGTGAAGATCAAAAGGGATAGAATGGAAGGAGAAGAAGAGAGGCTGAACGAGGAGGATATCAAGACCATAGAGGAGGTAGGAGCGATATCTTTCAGGGCGATAGACAAGGCGAAGGAAATGGCCAAGCCAGGAATGAAACTGGTAGAGCTGGCCGATGGCGTTGAGAAGTTCGTCAGGGACAGTGGATTCGATATAGCGTTCCCTATAAACCTGTCGGTTAACGTAGAGGCTGCGCATTACACGCCGTCGCTCATGGATGAGAGGACCATAGGGGAGAAGGACGTAATGAAGATAGACTTCGGCGCTGCCAGGGATGGCCTTTTGGGCGACTGCGCGCTCACGGTCGATTTCTCAGGTGAGAACCAGGACCTCGTAGAAGCTTCAAACAACGCCCTGGAAAATGCTGTGAGCATGGTCAGGGCCGGGGCAAAGGTTCGGGACATAGGGAAGGAGATAGAGAGGACCATAAAGTCCATGGGCTTCAGCCCGGTAATGAACCTAGGGGGGCACGGAGTAGGGAGGCACGACCTGCATGCTGACCTCTTCATACCGAATTACGACAACGGCAGCGATGACGAGCTCGAGGAGGGCAAGGTGATAGCGATAGAGCCGTTCGCCACCACAGGCAGGGGGATGATAACAGAAGGCGATACTTGCGAGATATATTCGTTCAATGGAGAGGCCGGAGTGAGATCGCAGGGGGCGAGGCAGGTGCTTGCCGAAATATCCAGCAAATATCCGTCAGAGCCGTTCGCCGCGAGATGGCTGTCCAACATAATACCTTCAAAGTTTGGCTTGTATGCAGCGATACAGGAATTGGTCAGGAGCGGCGCGCTAGAGCCCTACCCGACATTAATAGAGGTGAGCAAAGGGCTGGTCTCGCAGGCTGAAGTATCCATGCTCGTAGAGAAGGACGGTTGCAAAGTGCTAACAAAATAGGCTTCGACACCACATCAGGTTATGGACCTTGAAATCCTGGCAAGCTTGTGCCCTTTAGCCTTCAGCTCTATCTCGTAGAACATTCCGAATGCGAGCTTGTGTACAGCATATCCCCTGTCCTTCAGCTTGCTATACAGGTCGTTTAGCAGCATGCTCGCGTCACTGGGGCTGGCAAGATCGCCGAATAGATGCGCAAACGGGTTCAGCACTATGGTCGAGACCTTTATCTGCGCCGTTATGTTTGATATTTCTAGCACGGCCCTGTCTATTATGTCGACGCTCTTCGCCATGTCGCCCTTCTCAAAGCTTATGAACACCAGGAGCGATTCGCCTACGCTCAGCGGCGAGCCTTTCTCAAGAAGGGGCGACCTCCCTTCATCCTTCGGTACTGCCTTGAAATAATCCACGTGCCAGGCCATGAATCTCATTTATCTCACCTTCACATATGCCATCTAATCATAATATAGCTTCCTTTCTGAAGCTCCTGACGCTGAGTGCTATCACGGCTATGTCTATCAGCACCAGGGCAAGTATCAAGTACTCGAAGAACGATACGTTTATGTCCGCAAAGCCTGTTATTGCTGCGAATGGCAGCAGTATTACAGGAAGCACAAGCAGAGAGCTTATCTGCTGCGCCTCCTTTACGCCGCGCACGTGCGCAGATATTATTACTACCACCCCTATCGCAGCGGCGGCGAAGAACGGCGAAGATGCCAGCATGAGGAGCCACTCGGCATTTGGCAGTATATAGACGCCGAATGAGCCGTGCGACAGTATGTCTATTATAGAGCCGTATATTGCGAACACGCCCACCGTAAGAAGTATTGTAGGTATCAGAGACGCCAGTATTTTTCCAGTCAGCAGCTCGGACTTGCTTATTGGTGTGGAGAGGAGGGCTTCTGATGTCTTTCTCTCCTTCTCGCCGGAAAAGCTGTCTGCGGCTATCACCGTTGCGGTAAGTATAGGTATCGTGAGGAATATCGGCCCGAGGACATTTAGGGAGAAGAAGCTCATGAATGAAACCTTGTTCAGGGTGTTGGCGGGCAGGTTGGCTACGGGGAGCAGTGCAAGCTTTACAGCTATTGATGGAGCAGCATACATAGTCACGTATATGGTCAGTATTGGGAGCACTATGGAGAAGAACAGGGGTATGCCCATCATTGGGCCGTATATTGATATGCTGCTGAAGGTTTCCTTTATGTCCTTGGCTGCTACTGCGAACACGTTTCTGCTATCCAATGCGACCACCATTAATGAGATCCTCCACGGTAGGCTCCTCATACGAAACGCTTATTATGGCTGCGCCTCTGTCCATCAGCGCCTTTAGTATAGAATTTATGTCCTTGTAGCCCTTGACCTTCATGCTTATGCTCTGCGCGTTCGCGGAATCGGCCCTTATGCCCTTCATGCCTGACAGCAGTTCTTTGCTTACAGGCTTCGCGAACTTAACCCTGACCGTCATCCCTGGGAACACGCTCCTGTATATGTTTTCAAGATCCGTGCTGCCAGCTATCCTGCCTTTCCTGAGAACGGTTATGCTGCCCTGCATCCTCTCTACCTCGTCTATCTTCTGCGTTACGTATATCATGGTAGTGGCTCTTGCCATGCTGCGCAGAGTTCCCCGAAGCTCCTCGGCAGAGGCGGCATCGAGGAATGCAGTAGGTTCGTCAAGAAGCATTACCTCCGGGTCGCTGAGCATCGCCCTGCATATTGCAACCTTCTGCTTTGTTCCGCGGCTGAGCGTGTAAACCTTCCTATCTGCATATTCCTTTGCGTCGAACTCCTTCAGCAGGCGCTGTGCACGAGAGCTTATCTCGCTGTCGCTGAGGCCATACAGCCTGCCGAAGAATTTGAGGTTGTCGAGGACGCCCAAGTAATCGTAGAGACCGTAGTTGTCCGATATTAGTGATACGCCCTTCCTTACCGCATCATCGTAATAGGGGTTGCGGCCAAGAACACTTATGCTGCCTTCGTCTGGCTTGTACAAGCCGGCTATGCACCTTAGAAGCGTGCTTTTACCGGCACCATTCGGGCCCAGCACCATGTTTATGCCCTTTCCGGCCTTCATGCTGACCTTGTATAGCGCAGTTACCCTGCCAAAACGCTTCACTATGTTGTTTACCTCTATTTCTGCCATTATTATCGCCCTGGGCAGCATCCGATGGATTCACATGTGACATGGGCTTTATCGCTTACCTATAAATATTTGGAAATATAGGTATATATGTGCTTTTCAGATCGTAGATGACCATTATGGCAAGATCCGAACACAAATCCGCAGGGATTGGGAATATGAAGAACCATGACCCGATCGAAGCGGTGGCAGTAGATTCAGCACTCAACATGTTTCGCAATATGCTTCTTGATGAATATACGCGGCGATTCGAGGCTGGCGATAAGCCTGAAGACATAAAGGCCGTACTGTCTAGGGCAGGAATCCGCTTTGAGGTGCTCTTTAAGGATGTGCCCAAGGATACCGAGCTATTGGTTGATAGGGTCAACAATGAGCTGTCTTATATATCGAGGAACTATTATGAGCTATTCGCTTTATATAAAGAGCTGTCTGCAACACTGAATCTTGTGCATACCTATTCGAAGGCAGACTCGAGCGCTCTGTATAAGGACAAGGCGCAAAGGTACATCATTGCCCTTTCTGGGCTTACACCCGACAAGCGGTATGATGAGCAAATGGACCTTCGGAGAGCAGCCATCGGTTCCCTGAAAAGCGTGAAGGACAGCCCTTATATCATTAGGATGGGCAGGAGAGATGAGAAGGAGGTTGATACACGCAGTGTGCTATTGAATATCGCACTCGTAGAACTAGACAGGCTCGAGAAGGAGCTGGGGCTCACAGCAGGTTATATAGACACGTACAAGGAGATACTTACCAAAACACTCACTGCCCTTAATCTGCCGTTGAAAAAGAGGACCGTATGAATAGGTAATGATGTTTAGGTGTGTAACATGGAAACTGGACAGAAAGCTGAAATGCAGGAAGCAAGTATTTCCACAGTCTTTGATTGCATAAAGATGCAGAAGAAGCTTGCACCGCTGTTGCGGAGCACTACGCCTACAGGAGATAAAAGAGCACAGATACTAAGGAGGCTCTCAAATGATTTGGAGCGCATTGCCAGCGACGAAGGCGAAGCGCTGGAGTTCGTTGGGTTCCTTAACAAAAGCAGGTTTACACGGGCATTTGGCGTTGCTCCAGCAAAATTCTCCGAAGCATATGCAAACATTAATTTCAAGCAGATGCTCGACGGCCGTTATTCCTTATTGCCTGTAACGCCGAATACCCTCGGAAATGAGGTAGTGTTTTACTGGCCGGCACACACGAAGGAAAATGGTGAAAAGGCAAAAACTTTCGTCACTGAGCTGCTCGACCACGTGAATGCGCTCATTGCCGAACAAGGCAATAAGTGAAGGCGGGACATTGCGATGGCAACTTTCACAAAAGTCTATAGGTTTGTATCGCTAATAATGGTGCCGCAAGTATCGCCTCTCTACTTCTTCATCGTGCTGTTCGCATACGTAAAGGGCATGACAATTGCCGAACTCGCCGTGTCAATACTGTTCGCTGCAGTCGTGGAGATTGCATACACCGCTGCGTACATAAGGAAAGCGGGTACCGATATATTTGTCACACAGAGGAGGAAGAGGGATTCGATATTCTATGTGAGCATGACCTCATTCCTGATAGGGTTTCTGGTGCTTAGGGCGCTTGGAGCCCCGTACATAATAAGCACGCTTATGCTCGCATACTTCATCAATGCCATAGCGGCTTTCCTGATTAATACCTTTTTTGACAAGGTCAGTATACATGTGTGGGATATAAGCGGGCCGAGCATCGCGATACTGTACGTGCTGGGCGCTGTGCCTTTTGCAATTACGCTCATAATCGCTGCTTTTGTGGGTTACTCCAGGATAATGCTCCACCACCATACAATCAGGCAGGTCGCACTCGCCTTCCTTGTATCTCTGCCGCTGACATATCTTATAGTATTCTACCTGCCTATTCTCTCCCATGCCCTTTTCAGCATCTAACGCTTTTTAGAAAAGGTATTATTCCTTGTCTCTGATACTACATTGTGAGAGATTGGATAGCATGCTGAGCAGGGCTGCGGCAAGACTTGTCGCAGGCAGATGGATTGCAGGCACGCGTGCGGACGACGCGCTCAAAGATGCAAAGGCTTTCAACAGCAGGGGCATAAAGGCTATCCTGAACAATTTGGGCGAAGCCTACAGGTCCAAGGCAAAGATAGACAGCACCGTATCCAACTATATGTACCTGATTAACAGTATCTCAGGAATGAGGCTCAGCGCTTCGCTCTCTGTAAAGCCGTCGCAGCTAGGCCTGCTCGTGAGCGAGAAGGAATTGGAACGCAACTACCTGAAAATCACAAGGGCTGCCAAGAAGAATGGGATATTCGTATGGCTGGACATGGAGGAGCACGATACCGTGGACAGTACTATAGAGCTCTACAGGCGCTCAATCAAATATGGCAATACGGGCATATGCATACAATCGTACCTCAGGAGGAGCATGGATGATGAGAAGCGGATCGTCGGGGACGGAGGCATTATAAGGCTGGTGAAAGGCGCATACACCGAACCGCGCGATATAGCGTTCCAGTCGCGTGCCGAGGTCACAAAGCACTATAGCAGCATGATGGACTACCTTTTCGGGCATGCAAGCGCTTTCATGATTGCAACACATGACATGAACATGATAAGCAAAGCGATGCGCCTTGAGAAAAGGAGCAAAAAGCGGGCGATGCTGGGCATGCTGAAAGGCATAATGAACAGGGAGGCGGTGAGATTGGCTGGGTCAGGCGAAGACATGAATATCTACGTGCCTTTCGGCCCGGATTGGGTTGCATATTCATACAGGAGGCTAACAGAGGCGGGCCACACGTCCCTAATACTAAGGTCGCTTATGAAGAGGCAGAGTATCGATGCCTAGCTGACCTGCCGTTGACGCATTCAGCGCGGCATGCCGTTCCGCTTTGATGCTTTCGCGATCGCGCTTTCGAACAGGTCCATGCCTTTCTCCAGGTTCTCGTAGCTTATCGTCAATGGAGGTATAAGGCGTATGGATGACTCGCCGGCAGGGAGAACCAGCATTCCGCTCTGGAACAGGTTGTTCAGTATGCCTTCGCGTTCCTTGACCGCAGGCACCTTTGACTTTTTGTCCTTTACGAGCTCTACGCCAATCATCAGCCCTATGCCCCTGACATCGCCTATTATCTCGTAATCCTCCTTCATCTGCACGAGCCTCTTCATCATGAGCGCGCCTTTCTGCACTACTTCCCTGCTGATCTTCTGCTTGTTGCTGAGTATGTACTTTATCGAAGCATTAGCTGCCGCTATCGATACCAGGTTGCCGCCGAATGTCGTGGCGTGGCTGCCAGACGGTATGTCGCCAAGCGATGTGCTCGTAACTGTAACGCCTAGCGGCATGCCCCCTCCAACAGCCTTCGCCATCGTGTATATGTCGGCTTTTATGCCGAAGTTGTCGAGTGCGAGGAACTTGCCAGTGCGCATATAGCCGGCCTGCACCTCGTCGTCTATGAGCAGCATGCCGTAGTCGTCCGCGAGCTTCTTTATCTCCTTGAAGTAGTCCATGGGCGGCACCACATACCCTCCTTCGCCCTGTATCGGCTCGAAGACAAATGCGGCGATTTCCTTACCGGATACCTCCTTGCTCAGCGGATATTTCTTTATGTAATCTATGCATGCAAATCCGCAATCAGGGTATGTCTGCTTCAGCGGGCAGCGGTAGCAGTAGGCATATGGCACATGGACGGTATCTGAAAACGGGCCGAAATGCTCGCGCTGCACGGTCTTCGACGCGGTCAGTGCAAGCGATCCTGTGCTCCTTCCGTGGAAAGCATTGTAGAAAGCCATCAAGTATTGCCTATCCGTGAAGAGCTTTGAGAATTTTATCGCTGCTTCGTTCGCTTCGGTCCCGGAGTTGGAGAGGAACATCTTCCCGAAGCCCGAAGGCATTAGCTTCAACAGGTTCTCAGCGAACTCGACAGGAAGCTCGGCATAATAATCGGTGAACGCCGAATGCATCAGCTTGCCTGCCTGCTCTATGACGGCCTTCCTGATCTCGGGAGTGCCATTGACGCCTAGGTTGTACACCGATATGAAGCTGGAGAAATCGAGGAACTTGTTGCCTTCGAAGTCGTAAACGAAATCGCCGTTTCCGTGATCAGCAACAAATGGATAAACCTCTCTTGTGGTTGTCAGGAATACCTTCTTGTCCCTGGCGATTACGCGTCTAGTCCTGTCTCCTATCTTTACCATTTCATCTACCCCTTGCAAGCTTGTATCTGGAATATTTAACCAGCGCATCGAGCGCCCTTGCAGCACTCTCTGGCGACGTATATACAGGTATGCCGGAGCTCTCCATCATATTCACATGCGCCTGCGTATAGTTGCCTCCGGGGCTGACCACCACTATGGGCTTGTTTATCGTGGCGCCGTGGTGCATTATGCTCGCCGCCACCCTCGAGTCCGCTCCTGGCGTCTGGAAAAGCACTATAGCCATTATAGCATCTACGTTGGGGTCGTTGCCTATCACATCGAGGGCTACGTTGAACCTCTTGTCGTCAGCGTCTCCGGCCATATCCAGCGGCAGGCGTATGTTTACTATAGGAGGCATCGCTGCACGCAGCTTGGTGCTTGAGTCCTTCGAAAGCTGCGGCAGGACCAGGTTGTTGTTGTATAGGGAATCCGTTGCCAGCACGCCTGTGCCTCCTCCGTTGGTTATTATCGCGACGCGGTTGCCCTTGGCAAGCGGCTGCGTGTCAAATATCTTAGAGAAGTTCAGCAGGTCGTCCAGGCTCTCGGCCTTGATTATGCCGAACTGCTTGAACACGGCCTCGTAGGCTTCATAGTTGCCGGCAAGCGATGCGGTGTGCGAATGCGCAGCCGTTGCGCCGGCTTCCGTAGTGCCTCCCTTTATCACTATGACTGGCTTCTCCAGCGTGGCCCTCTTTGCAACCTCTATGAAATCCTTGCCGCGCTTCACGCCTTCCATATAGAACACTATGACCTTTGTTTCCTTGTCCTTCGCTAGATAGTCTAGTATATCCACTTCATCCAGGTCAATCGCATTGCCGTATGATATGAATTTTGATAGGCCAAATCCCTCGTGCGCTATCATGTCGAGTACAGAGCTGCCGACTGCGCCACTCTGCGACGCAAAGCTCACTCCGCCTATCCTGGGTCTGTCTATCTTATATGTAGGCAAGAACAGCGTATCGACGCGCGACTTTGGATCCATTACTCCAAGGCAGTTGGGGCCCAATATGGTGAACTTGTACCTTTTTGCTATCTCTAGGAGCTTATCCTGCAGATCGACTTCACCGACCTCAGCGAACCCGCCGCTTACTATTATCGTGGTCTTTACCTTCGCCCTGCCGCATTCTTCTAGTGCCTTGGGCACGAGCTGCGCAGGTATAGCTACCACGGCAAGGTCTATGTCGCTCTTGACATCCAGGACGCTCTTGTATGACCTGAGCCCCATTATGCTGCCGTTAGCATTTATGTTTATTGGGTAGAGCTTCCCGGAATAGCCGACATCGAGGTAGTTCTGCAGTATCACGTGGCCGACCTTGTCAGGGTTGTTCGACGCGCCTATTATCGCAACGCTCTTCGGGTGCATCATGTACTCGAAGCTTTTTACCTTGTAAGATTCGTTCTTCTTGTCCAATAAATCACCTATTTCAGGATTCTCAGGTCCACGGCATCGTATGTGCCGTCATGCAGTATCAGCGGGTTCAGGTCCAACTCCTTGATGTCGTTCTCTACGAGCATCCTTGATACTTTCATCAGAAGCTCTTCGAGCATCGAAGCGCTCTTCGCATCCTTAGCTATTATGCTCTTTGACTTGAGGTCGTCAAGCATTGACTGGGCATCGGTCTTCCTTATCGGGCACACCCTTATAGACACATCCTTGAATGTCTCCACGTATATTCCGCCTAAGCCGAACAGTATCAGCTTGCCGAACTGCGCGTCCTCCCTTCCGCCCATTATCACTTCTATTCCTTGGGGCACCATGTGCTGCGCGAGTATCTTATACGGCTTGTACTTTTCTGCAGCCTTCGTCAGGTGTGTGAAAGCTGCCGATATCTGGCTGTCCCCTGTGAGGTTCAGCTCTACAAGGCCGCTCTTTGTCTTGTGCAGCGCCTTGCCTGATATCGCCTTGAGCACTATTGGCTCGCCTGCTGCAAACTTGATTGCCTGCGCCGCGCTCGAAACATACGCGCTCTGCACTGTCTTTATCCCGTATTTTTTCATTAGCCTGTAGGCTTCCATATATTCTACCAATCCCGCCATTCAATCCCTATGTGTGCTCTTATATGAGCTTTAACATGTAAAGCAGCAGCACTGCTATAATCACTATTATGATTACCACGACAGCAGTGATGCCCTTGCGGCTTTTCTTTGACTGCTGCAGCTGCTGCGCCATCTCTTCCACGTTGCCTTGCGGTTGCTGCTGCATCGCAGTTGCTTCGGCAGGTGGCGGCTGCGCAGCGGCATATTGGATATTTTGCTGGGGCGCTGCATGGACCGGCTGCGCCTGCTGTGGCATTGTCGGCTGGTTCTGGATGCCTGCCTGCTGCAGTCCCTGCGGTCCGACTGGCTGAGGAGCTGGCTGCGGCTGCGCCGTAGGAAGACCGGCCTTGGCCTGCATGAAACCCTTTTCAGACAGCATGAGGTTAAGTACCCCGTTTCTGAATTCTGCAGAAAGGAATCCCTGCTGCATCATCTTATAGAGGTGCATCGAAAGGTCCTTTGGCATGATGTTTAACGTGTTTGTCAGGTCGTTGAGGGACCTCTTGCCTCCAGAGAGCTGCACGAGTATCGCTATGTCCAGATGGTCCAGCGGAAGGTTCACCTTTGCCGTTGCCTCATCAAGGAGCTTGTGCCCTAGGTCTGTTATCGCAATCGAGTTCTGGCCACCGAACACCGTGGTAAAATCTATCAGCCCCTTTATCTTGAGGCCTCCAAGTATGTTTGATGCATCGAAAAACGACGAGTTTATCGATGTGCCGAATTTCTCCACCACCGTCTGCGGGGTTATCTTTGTCAATGCAAAAAGGTCTATGAAATTTGGTTCGTCAGCCATGCAAGCACCGCATAAAGTGATATCGATAAGAATGTTTATATATATTGTCAAAAAAACTTATTATGGGACATATGCAATAATAAGATGATCTCTTTTTGCGCACAGAGGAAAATATATGCAGCTTAAATTCTTTGGAGGAGCCAGGGAAGTCGGAAGGTCCTCCATACTGATGAAGGATGATAGATCGGTGATGTTCGACTACGGCATAAAGATAGACCACAAGAACGAGTATCCCGTAGGAATGCCGAAGATAGACGCGCTGGTGCTCAGCCATGCCCACCTCGACCATAGTGGATATGCTCCAGCACTATATGAGAGCATGCATGTGCCTGCGTTCGGTACTGAACCTACGCTTGAGCTTTCCACACTGCTGCTTGACGATGCAATAAATGTAGCGAAGAAGCAGCACACCAATTTAGGCTATTACAAGAGGCAGGTCAATATGTTCAACAACAAGTACGTACCGTCGAGATACCATAAGAGATTTGCATTCGGCGACTACGACATTGAACTGTTCGATGCGGGACACATATGCGGCAGCGCGATAACGCTACTCGAGAGGAGCAAGGCAAAGGACTACAAAAGAGTGGTGTATACAGGTGACTTCAAGCTCGGCCCGCAAACCCTGCACGACGGCGCAGAGATAGTAAAGAGCGACCTTCTCATAATGGAGTCAACATACGAGTCAAAAGAGCATCCGGACAGAGATGCTTTGATAAAACGCTTTGTAGAAGAGATAAGGAGCGTGCTTGACGATGGCGGAACTGCACTAATACCATCTTTTGCGGTTGGCAGGAGCCAAGAATTGCTGTCAATACTCTACAAGAACGGCCTCGCAGATATCACATATGTGGACGGCATGTGCAGAGCGGCGACGAAGATAGTAGCAAAGCACAAGGACTTCATAAGCCACCCCGAACTGCTTTCCGAAGGTATCAGGACAGCGAATTGGATAGACGATGTCAGGGCGAGGAAAGAGGTATTTAACAGCCCATCAGTAGTGCTCACAACTGCAGGCATGCTGAACGGAGGGCCTGTGTTAAGCTATCTGACTAGGCTCAACAACTACTCGAAGATATTCATAACAGGATACCAGGTCGAAGGCACCAACGGCAGGAACCTCGTCGATACAGGGATAGTCACTATAGACAAGAAGAAGCTCAGGATAAGCACGCCAGTCAGCGTATACGATTTCTCGGCGCATGCGGGCAACTCCGACCTCCACAGGTTCGTGCGCGAAAGCTCGCCCAATGCGGTTGTATGCGTGCACGGCGATGCAGAGAGGACCAAGCAGCTAGCCGAAGAGCTGCGCGGCGAAGGGTTCGATGCCTACGCGCCCAAGATAGGAGACACCCTAGAATTCAGTGGATAGACGATCGTCACGAAAGACCCAATGCTGCAGCCATCACAGGCAGTATTATAGTGACATCGCCGTCAATCGTCACGTATTTCGCCTTCTCCTTTATCTTGCCCCATGAGACCGCTTCCGTAAGCCTTGCCCCTGACAGGCTGCCGTCGAACTGCGTCGCTGTCGTTATGTATACGGCATAATCAAGGCCGCCTTTGAATTGGTTCCACCATATTACATGGTGCTTGCTTATCCCTCCTCCCATCATCAGGGCGCCGGTAACCTTGTGATCGAATGATATGTCACTAAGAAGAAGCTCGTCCTTTAGCAGGTTCATCTTGAAATCGTGATCCTGCGAGAAGATTGCAAGCTGCGTGCCGAAGGCGCCGTCCACTATGCCGGGTACGAACACTGGGACCTTGTGCAGGTAAGCCTGGCGCAGTATCGAATTTTCATCTGTCATGTACTTGCCGAATTCGCTTAGAAGCTCAGTAGGGCTGTACTCCGTCTTATGCCCCTTGGCGCTGTATATCTTGCCCATTATCTCGTTGAATGAATCCTCGAGCTTGAGTCCGTACTCCTTGTTCTCTATGAATACGTTGCCGAGCCTGTATATGCCGAGCTGGTGCAAACGAGCATCGTCGGCCTCGAAAGCCCCAACACTGTACTTGCCCTTGAACGCGCGCGCTATGTCGTGGTCCAATGTGCCGCACGTAGTTATTATGGCGTCGAAGTGCTTTACCATCCCGGCAAGAACACCGCGCAGGCCTGTAGCGACTATGTCAGCGGGGAACGAGAGAAAGTTGAACGAACCTTTGTCCTTGAGCATGCTGCCTATTATTTCTATGCCGTTTACCATGTTCTGGCCAGAGAAGCCGCCCATCTTCGACATCGATTCTATGAGCTCTTCTACTTTCATGCCCTTCTTTATCCTTATGTCCTTGACTCCTTGCTTCAGCATCTTGTCCTTTATATTCTTCGCGGATTGGTCTGCCATCGCTAACACCGGTATATGAATCATGAAGCATTCGCAATGCATTATTGATTACGACAGCTGTTTATCATATGCAGTTTTATTATGCCTTGCGCTCCAATACTTTTATGTACAGTATTTGGGGATATTTTGACAAAGCTTAAAATTATTGAGTGAACAATATTGAACCAGATATTTGAACATATTTTGTAGCAGTGATTTGATGGAAAGCGTGCCTGATAATGCGTTGAGCGCGGACGATGAGGAGATACTTAGATTCATAGAGACCGCAAAGCCGAAGATATATGTTGTAGGCACAGGAGGCAGCGGCAGCAACACAATAAACAGGCTGAGCGAGATAAAGGTGGATGGCGCAGTGCTGACAGCGATGAACACTGATGCGCCGCACCTGGTCAAGACGAAGGCCGAGCGCAAGCTCCTCCTGGGAAAGAAGGTCACCCGCGGTCTCGGAGCAGGCAGCGATGTGAAAGTAGGAGAAGAGGCGGCGCTCGAAAGCAAGGATGCAATAAGGCACATGCTCGGCGACGCCAACATGGTGTTTGTGACATGCGGCTTGGGAGGGGGCACAGGCACGGGATCAATAGCGACGATAGCGCACGAGGCCAAGGAGGCTGGAGCGCTCACTGTCGCAATAGTGACGCTGCCATTCTCGAGCGAGGGAACTACAAGGATGAGAAACGCGCTGGAAGGCCTCGCAAAAATAAGGAAGGTGGCCGACACTACGATAATAATACATAATGACAAGCTGCTCACAGTGGCGCCGGACCTTCCGCTCAACATGGCATTCAGGGTATCTGATGAGATACTCGCCAATGCCACGAAAGGCATTGTGGAGATGGTAACCAAGCCAGGGCTGGTAAACATAGACTTCGCAGACCTCAAGACAGTCATAAAGGATTCTGGCTACGCAGTAATAGGCACGGGAGAGGGGTTCAACGCCACCGACGGCACGGGAAGGGCGATGGTAGCGCTGGAAAACGCACTGAAGAGCCCGCTGCTCGATGTCGACCTTTCGACAGCCAAGAAGGCGCTGGTCAACATTGTGGGTGGCGCAAACCTAACCCTGCGCGAGGCGGAAGGCATATTCCAGGAAGTCGCAAGCAGGATAAGCGAGGATGCGCTCCTGAAATGGGGGGCTAGGATAGACGAGGAGCTGCAGAAGGATGCAGTAAGGATCATGCTTGTTGTAAGCGGGGTGGAATTTCCGGAGTATACCGAGGCGGGCCTCAAGAGGGATATCAAGAGCTTCGGCAGCAAGTCAGACCTCGACCTCGACGACCTATTCAGCAAGGACAAGGCAGAATGACTGCAGGGGCGAATGCTGCATGCATCACGGCGTACTTGTCAGCTGCATCTCTTGAAGCGCATGTATTTGCTGATGGCCGAGGAGGCAGGAGGGCAGCCGAAAACATCGCTGAGCTCCACGACCGAATCTATCATCGATGCATAGGACCAGTTGAGCCTCTGTATTGTCCTGCCGCCGTTTAGGGCAAGGTAATTGCCTTCGTCTATACCTGTAGCTGGATCTTCTATCACCTGCTCAGGCATGCCTTCCGAGTACCTGTTATTGATCCTCTTGACCTTCTCTTCGGCTTCTGCATGCGCGCCAAGCCTGTGCAAGTATATCGCCTTTTCATATCCGCTTATGAGCCAGCGCCCTCCGCAGAAATATGTGTCGTGGAGATTTCTGACTGCTATGTCATGCCCGTTGAACAGCTTGCGCTCTATCTCTGCCATTGTCCTGCGCTCTACACCGGCGCCCAGCTCCCTGTCGGTTATGCCAAACCTTGTGAATATGAACATTTCCTCAAAATCCACGCCTGCCGCTGTATCCGGTTCGGAGAAGGGCATGCGCCTGCTGTAGAGCACGCCATCCTTTACCATGTCTCTCATAGCCTGCTGCATGCCGCCATTGTATAGCGAATTGAATATGCGCTCTATCTCTGCCGCTGAAATACCTATCGTACCGTCAACGCTGAACCTTTTGAGTATCTCTTTTGCTTTATATATGGCAGCTATGTCGTACGAATGCAGGTATTCCATATCGACTTCCCATGCATCGCTGGATGGGGTGAGGTACACCTTCCCCAGGTACCTTGCAATGCCTTCCGCATTCCTCGATATGAAATCCTTCTCGTTAATATCAAGCCCGAACAGCATGCTTTTCCTCTCCAGCGACAGAAGTATAAGAGGAAGAGTATCATACTGTATTAACCACTTGTTCCAGTCATTGTTGGTATCGTCTATTTCAGTATTGCCAACCCTGCCCTTGAACAGGTTGGCACTTGGGTCCACTCTTGCTGGCATGTGAACGCGCATGGATTGGAAGCGGTCCCTGTCCTCAAAGGGTATGTTAAGGGAAGAGCGCAATGACGGCATATACTTTTCCACTGCATTGATATTAAACCTTATTATGCGGTCGGCTGCAGCCTTTGCTGATGCGGCTGTTTCTACGTCCTTGCTGCTGAGAATCGATGAGGCGCCCAACAACGACATGGCAATGAAGCTGGAGTCGCGAAACCAGTGCGGCTTGTACCAGCCGTAGTCTGCTGATGCCGAGACGAAACCGTTGTCAGAAACCTGCCCTATCAGGTATTTTGTCGCGTCCTTCGCCTGCTCCACCAATCCTTCGCCGTCCACCCTCAAACTGCTATAACCCTGCGATTTGTAATGGTACATCTATCCACCTACAAGCGCAATTCCGTAATCATTCATGCGTGCATCACACCAAAGATGCATTTACCGCATTGATATTATTTCGTGAACCTCAATATATCGCTGCCTGCGTTCTCGAGCTGTATCCTCGCTACGTCCTGCTTCTTCCTGAATCCCGGGAGCACTGATTCCGGAAAGCGTATGGCCCTGGTCGCATCGTATATGCCTTCCATGAGTGTCAGGTGCGACTTCGCCCTCTCAACCTCGCCGGCCCTAAGCGAATCGAGTATCTCCCTCTTTAGTTCGCCGACAACATCCATTATGCCAAGCAGGTATGCTTCAGGGCTTATCCCCAGCTCCTTATAGCTCGGCATGCTATGCTGCTCGGCATCCTTGGTGATATCATAAAGAACGCTCGCCTCGGCAAATTCCTGCGAGGGCATCAGCAGGAGGTTGCCGTCGCTGGTAATGCGCTTGATATCCGATATCAGCGCCTTGGACCGCGCGAGCAGAGATGCCGCCTCGTCAAATTTGCGGTTGTGCATCATGTTTATTGCCTTGGCGCAATACCTGATTGAATCCCTGGATAGCTCGTTGATCTTGTCGAGCACTCTCTGCTTCTTCTCCAGCTCCGCTTCTATGGATTCAATCTCCTCCTTCATGTCTGTGCTTCCTCTCATTGTTTCGCCCTGCCTACAAGACTGCTCCTTCCGTTCCAGAAAAGGTACTGCTGCGCATATCCTGCATATCTGCCCCAGCGTTTCTCTGCAAATTCATGCAGCTTGCTTATTCTCTGCTTCTTGCCTTTGAAATATACGTTCTCAAGTATGCGTTTCATCCACACGTCTATCGGGCATGCCTCCGTCTTGCCATACCCCATAAGCGCTATGCAATCCGCCACCTTGTCCCCGACTCCGCTTATCTCCATTAAGCTCTCCTTTATCTCCGGATAGGCCTTGGACCTCAGCGAGTCCAAGTCGAGGTTGTAAGTACAGAACTCCGCCGCCGACTTCAGGTACTTGTCCCTGAAGCCTGTTCCGCACGCAAACAGATCTGATCTATCTGCGCGTGCAATCTCTGCGCTTGTCGGGAATGATTTTGCTATGACATTGTCCATCTCGTCCCTTATTGGCGTGCCAAACCTCTCAATCAGGTTCTTGGCTATGAAGCGTATGCGCTTTACATTGTTGAACTGCGATATTATGAATAGCGCAGTGGTCTCCCACGGGTCGTTCACTGTCAGGCGCATGCCTCTGTATTTCGCTATAGATTCGTGCATGAATTTATCAGTATCGATTTCTCCGTATATCCGATCAAGGTTGTCGTTGATTCTGAACCGCTCTTTGAAATGCCTTTCGGCATACCCTATGTCCTTGCTGGCTACGGCGACGCGGCTGCGCCTGCTTTTCGCATCTGCCTGCCTGTGCATCACGTTTATGACGTGCACGCCTTCGGCATAGACCAGGCTGTTAGTTCGCTCGTCATAGTCGCCGTAGAATGTTATCGGCTGCGCGCTCTCGAAAGTATGCTTCAGGCTGAAGTCCTTGACTTCGAACTCGCGCACATGCATACTTTCAAACGTCACTTTATATCACCTACTTTGATCCTTATTTGGCCGGCATCATTTATATTCCTGACTGTCACAGTATCGTCTTCTAGCGTCTGATAGTCGACAGTTATCGCGTTCGGTATGCCTATCTCGTCGGCCCTTGCATACCTCTTGCCTATGCTGCCGCTTTGGCCGAAAAGTGTAGAGAGCTTCATCGACTTTAGCCTTGAATCAATCTCCTTCGCCTTCGACATTATCTTGTCGTCCTTCTGCAATGGGAACACTGCATAATCGTAAGGCGCTACTTTCTTGCTCAGGAGCAGGACGTCCCAGCCGCGCTTATCGTCATGATAGATGGAGTTGCTCATCACGGCCCAGAACAGCCTGTCCAAGCCGAAACTCGCTTCAACGACATGCGGGACTACTTTGCTGTCGCCATTGACTATGGACATGTCTTCCTTGGAGTATTTCTGGTGGTTCTGCAGGTCGAAATCTGTCCTGTATGCGTTGCCTATGACCTCTTCGTAGTCGTTGCCCATTAGAACTTCTACGTCAATGTTGCCCTTGGAATAGTGAGGCAGCTCTTCATTCATCGGCTGCCTGTACCTTATCTTGTCTTCCGCTATGCCTAGCGAGCTCAGGAAATCGCCCTCGTTCTGCAGCAAGTACCCCATCAGCGTGTTTGGCACAAGACCCGAAGCTATGAGTTCGCTTATCTTTGCCTTCCTGCAATCCTGGCTGCCGCCTTCCTGCACATCGCGAGACAGGAAGTTTACCTCCCTGGACAGATCAGCATCCTTTATTTCTGAGCCGTCTATATAAAGAGCCTTATCCCCAGGGTCGAAGAAGAACTCGAGCTCCATCTGCGAGAACTCCCTCATGCGTATCAGTATCTTCCTAGGCGATATTTCATTCCTGAAGGCCTTGCCCACCTGGCCTATGCCCATAGGGAGCTTTATGCCGTACGCCCTGGCAAGCCTCTTGAAGTCGGTGAATATTCCCTGCGCCGTCTCTGGCCTCAGAAAGCCCTTGACATTGCCCAATGGACCTATATCCGTTCCCATCATCAGGTTGAAGTTGACTACGCGGCCAAGGTTGCCGCCGCATTTCTCGCACTTTATCCCGCTCTCCCTGAGGGCTTTGTCGAGATCCTCTATGCCCATCTTCAGCACTCCGTTGGCCTTCTTCGTATCCCCGATGCCCTCATAATATGCCTGCAGAAGCTTGTCAACCCTGTACGTAGTACCGCATTTCTCGCATTTGGATATCGGATCGGTAAACGTGCTTAGGTGGCCGCTCGCCTCGAACATGATGCTTGGCCCTATTATTGACGTAAACACCTCCATGTTGCCCATGCCTGTTATGAACATGTCCCTCCAAAGGCCCTCTATCCTGTGCCTTATGGAAACCCCTATCGGCCCGTAGTCATAGAATCCCGCCAGCTCGCCATATATCTCGTAAGACGGCAGCAGTATGCCGCGCCTGGAGCACAGGTTAACCAGCGCGTCTATGCCTTCTTTCTTCATCATCCGATTACCATGTTGTATAATTCATGCAAGTATGTTGTATAATTCATGCAAGTAAAGCCACTTTTATGCCAAGCTTCTTGCTCATCAGGTTTATCATTGCTTTGCCCGAAGCTGCGCGGTCTATCATCCCATTGAGCTTCTTCGTGTCTGCGCCGGAAGCCGCATCCAGCATGCTATTGCCAACTATGCCATCGGCATATGCCGCTTTTCCGAGCTTTGATATGTTGGCGGAGCATTTGTCAGACAGGTACTTGTTTACAGCTGCCTGAGTTATGCCGAGCGAGAGCGCTATGCGCGATTGGTCCATGCCATACTTTTCTGAGAGGCCTTTTGCAAGCGCGTACCTGATGGCAGGTATCGATAGCTTCATCAGGTCGCTGCAGTTTGCGGTCTTCATTTGATTACCACACATTTGCACGTCAGGCCTTGGATTACTCGTCTATGCCCAACGAGTCCTTGAGCTTGCCAAATATGCCTTTCCCCTTCTGCTTGGCTTTCTGGTCGCCCTTGTAATCGCTATCCTCTTCGTCCTCATCTTCATCGGCTTTCTGCTTCTTCTGAGCCTTCTGGGGCTTGCGCTTCGATGATAGGCTGTCCTGCGACCCTTCCAGCTGCGGGATGTCCTTACCTGTGCTCGCACTGATTATGCTGCCTATGTCCATCTTCTGGAACGAAGAATTCCTCAGCACTATGACGTTTGCAAGCGCCTCTTTCGCCTCCTCGACATCTCGCGGATTGCTGCACACTGCTGCACGCATCTTATCTGACTTGTTCACTTCTGTGCAGGTATATATGGGCTTATCCGTAACAACGAATGCGAGCCTGAACGAATCCTTGTGCGACTCAAGTTCCGACACTATCTGCTGGGGCTCGCTCACGTCGCTTTCGCTTATTATGCCGATGTTGCCGCTGGCATTCACCATGTTTGCAAGCGCTATCCCGTTCCTCTTGCTATCGCTTACTATAAACACCTTCATAGTGCGTAAATTAGCAGTTATAATTATTAATCCTTTTGATGTTAATAGATAAGAGGTGTTTATTTGAGAGGAAAAGAGACTATAGTCATATGCGAATCGTGCGGCAGGAAGATACCAAGGAACAAAGCGGTTGCCTTTGAAAAGGCGGTGAGGTTCAACACCGAGCTCAAGAATGCTAATGATGTTAGGTTCTTCGAGAAGATGAAGGTATATTATTGCATAAGCTGCGCAAAGCATAGGGGCATATTCGAGCAGAAGAAGAGGCAAGCAATAGAGCGCTCCAAGAAGTTGGTCTGATGACGATAAATCCCGATACGGATTTGCTCATATTCAGGGAAAGAATAGAGAAGGGCGAGTTCAAGTCGTCGGGATTTGTCAGCATGCAGAATGAGGCAGCGCCTGTCCAACAGGTCGAAGGCAAGACAGTAACTGAGCCGCATGCAGAATCGGGCAACGAGTACAGGTACCAGCAAATAGGAGGGGCTCCTGCAGCTTCTGGAGGCCCGGCACTTCAGCAGATTGACAATGCGCAGCAAGCAGCTGCGCCGATAGAAGAGAGGATAGGAGAGGTTGCCAAAGAGACCTATGTGCCGCCATCGGAGGGCTATACGCAAGTAGAGGCGGCACTGGGAAATATATTAGGCGCTTCTGAAACAGAAAGCCTGATGGGCGACAAGGAAAAAAGGGTCACGAAGAGCGAGCGCGAGGAGAGGGAGGCGGCCGAAGGCATGTACTGCGTGTGGCACCCGTGGAGATCAGCGTATGCAATATGCCATTACTGCCATAGGCCGTTTTGCTTCGAGGACCTTGTGGAGAGCAACGGCAACTACTACTGCCTTGAGGATATAGATAAGGCAGGGGCAGAGCAGGAATCGCTGAGCGGGATAAGGAAGCTGCCGCTCAACCTCAACATAGTTTCAGGCATAATATTCATGGCGCCGATGGTCATAGTGCTCCTGTTCGGTGGCAACAGCCTTGCGGAAGCGATAACGTTCGCGCAGAGGGTAGGGTTCTTCACATTCATATCAAATGCGACATTCGCATACGCAGCGGCAATACTGGGTATACTCCTGGCCTTCTTCTGCTTCATAGCAGGGGTGATGATATTCGTTGGCTCAAAGAAGAGCACATGGCTGGGCCTCTCATCTAATGTGCTTACAAGCATATTCTTCCTTTACGTGTTTGTTGATGCGCATGAAATCTATGCGCTAGCTGGTGCTGCAATAATGCTAGCCGGGCTCGCCATACTGATATACTCGAGGGTAATATACCAGCCGAGCGCCGAGGAGCTGAGAAAGGAGCTGAAAGCAAACGATGCTGAGGCCCCTATAGAATTCCCCAATGCAGGGAGGTTCTAAGACCGCTCGTTATATCTTCCTCTTTTCTCTATTTCTGACAGGCGCGTGAGCACAATCTTGCATGCATGGGCTTTGCTTGAATAGCCCTCGATGAAATAGGCGTAGCTTGCCCTATCTATTGACCTTTTCATCAGGAGAAGATCTAGAGCCTTTTCCTCTATGGAATCCGATATGGAAGATAGGCCGAAGTCTATAACCCAGGGCTCGCCTTTGGAATCGATCAGTATGTTGGCAGGCGTGAAATCGCCGTGGGCAATGCCTGCATTGTGCAGCATGCCTAGATATTTGCCCACTTGCATCAGCAAACCCTTGCTAATCCTCCTGCCCTGCTGCATTAGGGCACTCATCTGCGAGCCCTCTATGTATGTTATGAACAGCTGGTAGCGCTTCACAAAAAGAATGTTTGGCACCCTTACCCCTATAGAATCCGCAATGGACGTTGCCTTGGCCTCGCTTCTGGTCCTTGCAGACCTTATGCCTTCGTCAAGTTCCCTTATCCTGTATGCCTTGGGTTTCCTGTCCTTTAGTATGGCGTCTGTGCCGAAGGCGCTTGTCTTGTAGACCTCTGCTTCCGCACCCTTGGCTATGAGCTTCGTTGCCATATGTTCACCACGTTATCTCGACGCCGTCCGCCCTGTAATCCTGCCTGACTCCGCAATCCTCAATGCTGTAGCTGCGCTTCTCCGATCTGAGCATCTTCTCGGCAACGAGCGCTATCATTGCCCCGTTGTCGGCATTGTACTGGTCAGGCGCGAAGCCGAACCTGGCTCCTTGCGAGTCGGCGACGTGCTGCAGCATTTCCTTGAGTCTCTGGCTCTGTGCAACCCCGCCGCAGACGAGCAGCGATTTCTTGCCGAGAAGGGCGAGAGCCCTTTCTGTTGCCTCGCAAAGCATTGAGAATGCTGTTTCCTGCAATGAGAACGCCACGTCACGCGGGCTGCTGCCTTTCAGCATGCCTACTGCTTTTGTCTGCAACCCAGTAAACGCGAAATCCATTCCCTTTACGGTATAGGGCATAGGAATGTAACGCCCTCCGATGGCGAGCTTTGCTACGCTGGATCCCCACGCGGGCTTCAGACCTGCCGCCCTTGCGAAGTTGTCGAGCATGTTGCCTACACCTATGTCGAACGTCTCCCCATATACGCGATAATGCTTGAATGGTTCATCAGTAATCCCCAATATCTGCGAGTTGCCGCCGCTCACATACAGGGCCAACGGATCGCTGAATTTGTTGAGGTGCTTTGCTATTTCTATGTGCGCTATTGCATGGTTCACAGGATATATCTTGATGTGGTACTTAGAAGCTAGCGTCTTTGCTGTTATGTTGCCCACGCTCAGGCACGGCCCTATCCCGGGGCCCATCGTATACCCTATTGCCTCTATATCTTCTATGTCCATGCCTGCTGTTGAAAACGCCTCTCGCAGAAGCTTTCTGACTCCCCTGACGTGGAAATCTGCTACGCGCATGGGTATCATGCCTTTGTCCGATATCGGATACATGCGCTTGACGTTGGCAATGACTTTCCCATCCTCTATTATGCCTATGCCAAGGGTATGCGC
>JAKAVJ010000014.1 GCA_021827525.1 Microcaldota archaeon | reverse complement strand
GCCCACAAGGTTCTGCAGATCTATAGGCGCACCACCTATTCCCTCCTGATATAGTGCTTGGACATCATTGGTCGAAAGCGATGTGTTGTAAAGTTGAACATTAGCAATACTCCCTTGGAAACCGCCAGTCCAGCCTTGGTAATCATCTCCTATATAGAACGGGGTATATGGGGTATTAGCTGTAAATGGGCTACTAATTGATGTAAATGGTCCATGCAATTCGTTGTTGTATCCAGTATAGGAAATAGAATAAGACCCATTATACTCCATTGTAAAGAAGATCCAAATAGCAGGCAGTGGAGATGGACCTGGCCCGGTCATAGTGCAATCCCACATATCCGTCCAAATAGAATTTGATGTTGTTGCTACACCACACATGCCTCCAGCAGATCCTGCAATACCTGCATAAAAATTCTGATAGTTCTGCATTATACCGTAACCAAAAAATGCTCTCTGCTGATTCAGATCTGATGTGTAGACCCACATAGTTACAGTTCTTTGGGCTGCACCTACGGGAAGACCAATAATATTAGAGGTTATATAATTATTATTTCCATCGAACTGCGCCACATACTGCGGCAGCTCGCCCTGGCACTCTCCTTCAAGGGATATGAAGTTTGTTGTGCCTGCACCCTCGGGTCTTACAACTTGGCATGAACCCGGTGAAGCTTTGGGTGCAAATGTCATAGGGTTAAATACCCCTAACTCGAATAGCGCTGCAAGAACCACGGCAATGATGAGGATGGCCCAGCCATATGTCATTAAGTATTCCATTGCGGATTGAGACTTGAAACTCTGACGAAACTCTCTCTGAGAGTTTCCTTTGCGGAAAACCTTCATGTGCCTCACAATAGGTTATCAAAAAAGGCATAAATAAGTTGCTTTATTGTCATAGCGTAGGCCATAAAATCAAAGACTTACAGAAAGCTATATATCCCTTCACAGAGCCAAATACCAATATCATTCATGCCAGGGTGGCGGAATCCGGTATCGCGTGCGCCTGGAAACAAGTCCTGCAAGCGCATGGCCTCACGGCCTTTAGGGTTCAAATCCCTACCCTGGCGAATAAATCAAGGCTCGGAAGCCTGTACTTTGCGCTGAATAGCAAGGTATTTTAAGCTTTGGCAATAAAAAGAATAACTATATCTGGCGAGACGCATCTGTCGTGCTCTAATCGCGTATTGAGTGCCGCCGGTTCAAATTCAACTCGAAGGCTGTATTATGGCTGAAAACAAAGCTCAGAACAAAGAGGAAAAGAAGGCGCAATCAATAATAAGGATTGCTGGCAGGGACATAGACGGTTCGCTGCCCATCTACAGGGCGCTGTTCAAGATAAGGGGCATAGGCCTCAACATGGCCAACGCATTGACCTATTCTATAGGCAAGAAGCTAAGCATACAGGCGAGCGCAAAGCTAGGCGAACTGTCTGAGAAGCAGATAGAAGGCATAGAGGAGATAATAAAGAAGCCGGCGGAATATTCTGTGCCGAGATACATGCTTAACAAGAGGAAGGATTTCGATACAGGTGCAGATGTGCACTATGTCGGGAACGATCTGACCTTCTCCATAAGGCAGGACGTCAACCGCGAGGTCAACCTGAGGACATGGAAAGGCTATAGGCATCAGTATGGGCAGAAGGTGCGCGGCCAGCACACAAGGTCGACAGGCAGGACTGGTGCAACCATAGGAGTGGTTAAGAAGAGCGCATTGAAGCCCCCGGAGCCAGCCGCATCGAAGCCTTCAAAATAAAATATTTAGAGTGATTTTTTGGGAGCACCTAGAAGGAACAGGAGGAAATACCAAAAGCCTAAGGACATATGGAATCTCCAAAGGATACACGAAGACAATACGCTGAAAGACGAGTACGGCCTCAAGAACATGAAGGAGCTCTGGAAGGTGCAGTCAAAGATAAGCGGCATAAGGGGCACAGTCAGGGAGCTCCTATCCGGAAGGGCTGTGAACCCGTTGGTAGAGACGAACATACTGTCCAATCTATCCAGGTATGGCATAATAAGCTCTACAAGCACTCTCGACAATGTCCTTGACCTTAATGCTAATGCATTCCTTGAACGCAGGCTTCAGTCTGTGGTATTCAGAAAGGGACTCGCAAGATCCATGCGCCAGGCCAGGCAGCTCATAGTGCACGGCTTCATAAGCATAAACGGCCGCAAGGTGGATAAGCCTGGATATACAGTGAGCCCTTCGGAAGAGAATTATATAGGATATTACAAGCCCATAGACATAGCGCCTAAGGTAACTGCAGGTGCATCCGAGCACACCGCTGCGGAGGCCCAGCCTGAACAGCATGAAGCGTCCGAGCAGACTACGGGCAGTGCGGATCAGGCCCCTGATGCGAACCAGGACAGCGCTAATGCATAATGAATCTCATAGATAATGGTGTTGAATTATGGCAAAAGACAAGAAGGCAGCGCCACAACAGCGCACTGAGAAGAAGGAGAAAACCATAGTGTCCTATGAATCGAAAGCGCTAGAAGCGCCAGCATCAAAACCGAGAGGAGAAAGATGGGCTGTTGCACACGTGTATTCTTCAAAGAACGATACCATAATAACACTTACTGATATAACCGGCGCTGAAACCATTTCTGTTGGAAGCGGCGGCATGATGGTGAACACAGACTCGCAGGAAGGAGATCCTTATGCTGCAATGCAGGCTGCCTACAAGGTGGCTTCAGAGGCAAAGGAGAAGGGCATAACAAACATAAACATAGAGATACGGGCGCCCGGAGGCTCTGGTTCTAAGACTCCTGGCTCTGGTGCGCAAGCCGTTGTCAGAGTCCTCGCGAGGAGCGGCCTGAGGATAAACAGGATAGAGGACGTAACACCACTTCCAACTGACACAATAAGGAGGCCAGGAGGAAAGCGCGGAAGGAGAGTATAAGCATTTCCATTGTGTGCGCTTGCAGGCACTTTGCCGCAAGCACATTCATTGCCTGTTCTTGCCTTTATATCTTAGCAGCATTGCTGCGACTACTGCTGCGTATACTATTACAGCAATGGCAAATACGGGAGATTCATAGAAAGCAGTATTCGGCGCAAAAACTCTATTTATATACCACTCTAGCGCTATGAACAGCATGAAGTATGCAACTGCAAATATAACTATGCCCTTGGTACCCCTATCCATCTAGATCATCAAACTCAATATAGATGTCAAGCTATTTATTCGTTTAAGCTATAATGCAATTAACGCTGGGCTTGCAGAGGCGCGAAGCACAAGCCAGCGAATATGCAGGCATAACATGATCCTATGTTCTTCAAGAAACCGGATATCATCAAACAGGTGCCTTTTACTGAGCTTGCACGCTATACGGATTCGATGTTTGATTCAAAAATATCAAAAGTTATGGATTCTGTAGAAAGGTCTGTCTCGTCCCTTTCAGAAGAAGCGGCAAGATTTGCAGAGCTTTCCGAAAAGTTTTCCTCTGCTGATCTGGAGCCCGACATGGAATACATAGAGCATATGAGCGAAGGCTTCATAAAGAGCCAGAAAGCCACATACTCAAAGTCCTTATATTCTATACTGACGGAGCGCGCAGGCAGCATTGATGCGCCTGCCGATACCAGGTATGAGAGGATAAAGCTGAAGAAGGAGTCATATGAATACATGCTTCAGGAGATACTGAAGCTCAACTCAAAGTTCAGCATGATACTTGTAGGCTACTCGAAGCAGATGGATGCCTTCAAAAGGGAGTTCTCCAAGATGGACAAGATCCTGAAAGGCATAAACGACCAGATGAAAGGCGTTTCTGAAGAGGTCGATGCGTACAACCGGATAAACGAAGAGATAGCGCGCATGATGGCAAATATTGAATCTATCAACGAAGCGAGCTCCAGAAAAAGCGGCCTGAAAATTGACAGGAACGAGAAAGAGGACGAAAAGCTGCGGAACGCGATTAGCTCCATAGAGTCAGAGCGTTCTTCATACGAATCCAAGATGCATTCTCTCGAGGATGAAGAGAAAGCCATGCGGCATCGCATCGTATCAATCCTCCAGCCCCTATCCAGGGCATCAAGGATATATGATCACGAGTCGAAGAGGAAGGTGCACATAACTGAGTTCATAGGCGATCCAATACACCTCCTAGCCAACACCGACAACTACAACGTATTTGAGGCTGAATTGCGCAAGATGCGCGAATACATACTAAGCAATTCCTCAAAATTCAAGGGCCACGAGTCAGACGCAAGCCAGATATCGGATGTTCTCAGCAGTGATATACCGAGCATGATGGCAAAATTGCAGCACGTAGAAACGGAAGCCAATGCAATCAAGGAACGAATTGCTGGATTATCATCTAAGCTCCATGAAATAGAAAGAGAGAAGGACAAGACAGAGGAAAGGTTCGGTGAGCTTGCTGATCAGGAGGAGCGCCTTCGCAAATCGTATGCCTCTATCATTGATTCAAAAAGCAAGATAGAGCGATTATGCTTTGAAGCGTATAAGTCAAGATTGAGCATCACCGACCTTCCAGATCAGGTGCAATGAACCCCTAGAGCAAGCTAATTTTCAGCGCCCTGCAGGCAAGCTTGAAAATCCTTATTGATGTACTCGGCTGGTATCGCGCAGCGCATGCTATTATATGCAAAGATATAAAAATCCTTATTGATAACATAATTGTTAGTAATAAGGTGTTATCAATTATGGACATCACGAACGAAACGCAGCGCAACAGGGCCATAATAGAGGACGAGATCGTCGATCTCATGCTAAAGCATTATGGCGGCTTTGTCATGCACGGCGGTACGGCAGTATGGCGGTGTTATGGGGGGAATCGTTTCTCGCGCGACGTGGACTTCTACTCCAACCTGAACGCTTCAGAAGAAAGCCTGTTTCAGAAGCAGTTCCACAAACTCCTGGTTGAAAGCGGATATCCGATAAGGGAGGAGAAATACAACAATAAGACCAGGACGCTGCACGTGATATTTAAAGGAGCGTTCACAACGGGAAAAGTAGACCTGACATTTGCAAAGGCAAACGGCGTTGCCGCAGAATACCAGAGGGTCGACGGAGCAAAGCGGATCGTATTGGCCCTCAGCGCCGAAGCCCTGCTGAACGAGAAAATGGGTACGTATCTGGATAAGTACGCGCGGCAGGATCACGAAATCCAAGACCTATATGATATGGTTGTGCTGAAGAACAGGATAAGCAAACCCACTGCCGCTACCCGCAATAAGCTCTCTGCGTTCCTCGACAGAATAAAAGACGTCCCTCCAAAGGACGAAAAGAGGCTTAAGCAACTGGTAATCGGCGGCGTAGCTCCAAGCTTCAGCGATATGATCATGCTTCTTGAAAGGTGGTTGGACGACACTGGCAGATGAGATAGAGGTCATATTCAAGGATTTCAAGACATTCACGTTCAATGATGCCAGGATGGTCCTAAGATACAGGCACAAAAGCATATCAGACAAGACAATCCAGGTTACGCTCTCGAGGATGGCAGCGAGAAAGAGGATATACCAGCTCACTAAGGGCGTCTATAGCTTGGAGAAAAGGGACGAAATAGCCGGATTTGCATTCGCCCCATTTTATTACGGAGGCCTGGCAGCTTTGATGATCAGGGACATGATAGACGATCAGGTAAAGATGGAAATAATGACCACGCACAGGGTCAAAGCGTCTTTCATAGCGGTTTTCGGCGGGAGCAGCACTATAGTGTTGCACCATATTCAAAGAAAATATTATTTTGGTTTTGAAGACCTGAAATACGGAGATATTACAGTTCCTGTATCTGACCCAGAGAAGACGCTAATAGACCTGTTTTATTATAGAGTTAAAATTGCGATACAAGATTACAGCGAACTCTTAAGGGCGGTAAACACAAAAAAATTGGCGCGTTATCTTAAAGTATATAACAAGCGCACGGCTAGCATGGTCATGGAATTCGTAAAAGAGCATAAAGAGCCAGCGGATTCAGGGAAGCTTGAAAATCCTTATTGATGGACTCGGCGGGAATCGCACCCGCGGCCTCCTGCTTGCAAAGCAGGCGCTCCACTACTGAGCCACGAGCCCAAAAGACGCAATGCTTCAGAGTATTATCTCTTATGCCTCCTAACCTTTTTAGAACTTGCTGCTTTCCTTGATTTCCGAGGATTAGGCTTGACGTGCTTGACGAGATGGACGTCGCGCTTCATGCGCGGCTTCTTCGACCCCTTTGAGGTGAATGTTACACTCTTCTCCTTTGTTATGCTTTCACCTCTAGGGCCTTCCTTTGTCAGGCTCTCTATTATTGTTATGTCGCGGTTGTTTCTTCTATCGCTGGCTATCTGGTTTATCAGGCTGTCTGCAGCATTCTCGCTTGCAGCTTCGTTATCCCTTGAAGAGCCATAGGCAAGGAGGTTTTCCAACGATCCCTTGTTCAGGACGTCATTTATCGTCTGTAGCCTGCGAATGCTGTCGACGCCCTTATCGCTGCCCTTCTTTTTAACCGGCATATTATCATCTATGCTTCCATCCCCCAAACTAAAGCAATGCTGCTATTATACTCTAATATACTATTTAAGCCTTTAGGCTATGTTCGTCATATTGCTTCCGAGAGAAAAAGCGGCAATAGTATCATATAGTATACTCCCCTTCGAGCTCAGGAACTATGGTTTTGTACTTCCTGTTTGCATATTCCTTGAGCGATTCGGACTTGCTCTTTTCGCCGTGCACTATAAACACATTCTTAAGCCCGTTTATGCTCGACATGACGCTCTCGAGTCCCTTCCTGTCAGCGTGAGCTGATAGGTGGTATGTTTCTACCTTCAGCTGCACATCTATCTTTGTCTTGTCTATTGTTATGTGCCTGTTGCCGTCCTGCATCTCTCTTCCAAGGGTGCCTTCGGCCTGGTAGCCTACCATTATCATCTTGTTCAGCGAATTGCCTGCGAGCTTCGAAAGATAGAAGAATACCGGTCCTCCTGAAAGCATGCCGCTTGTCGTGACTATTATTGAGCTCTCCTCCTCCGTGACTATCTTGTTGCGGGTGCCCTTTTTGTCCACTACTACGAAGTTCTTGCTCTTGAATGGGTCATATTCGCTCATGAGTATGCGGCTCTGCAGCTCCTTCCTGCAGTATATCACGTTGTGCCTGTGTATCCTCATAGCCTTGTTTATCATTCCATCAACATATATAGGTACCTTAGGCAGAGCTCCTGAATTTATATTGTCATCGAGGAAAAGCAGCACCTCCTGCGCCCTTCCCACGGCAAAGCTAGGTATGATTATCTTGCCTCCGACCTTTATCGTCTCCTTTATGCTCTTTACCATCTCCCTGATTATGTCCTGCTCCTTCTGGAACGCATCGTTAGGCGCGCCATAGGTGCTTTCGGTTATCAGAGTATCGGCATTGAGCCCCTTGAGCTCCGCGCCATCGAACAGCTTGCTCTTCGCAGTGTTGATATCACCAGTGTAGAGCAGGGTGTTCTTGCCGTCGCTCACGCTTATCATCGCGCTGCCCAATATGTGCCCTGCTGGTATGAATTTGAGCTTGAGCTCGTTTATGCGGAATTCCTTCCTGTAATCATACAGCTTGAAGGCCGCCGCCATCTTCTTGAGCCCGCTCTGCGTCACGTTGCTGGGGTTCGATATGCGCATGTAGTCGCTTATCAGTACCGTTATCAGCTCCATCGTCGGCTTTGTCACATACGTGCTGCCCGTGTATCCGGCAGAGTATATGTGCGGCAGGTAGCCGCTATGGTCGAGATGTGCATGCGATACCACTATGCCGTCAATGTCCTTGAGCATTGAGTCGTCGAGGTGCGGATACTCATCCTGCGCCCCTATCTTCACTCCTGCATCGAGCAGGATCCTAGTATTGTCTGTACTTACCATTATGCAGCTGCGGCCTACTTCGCCTGCAGCTCCAAAAAACGAAATCTTCAAAAAAACACCTTAAATTACTTTTTACTTATCCTATCTACTTACTTTTTCTTCTTTATGACAGCAATGTCTTCGAGGTTTATCTCCAAGTTCCTTGGCCTCTCCTCCTTCCTCCTTGCCGTCTGCTGTTGTGCCCTCTCCCTTTCCCCTACTTTAAGTATCCTCCTCAGGCTCGAGTATAGGTTGTCGAGCTCGGTATCCTGGTCCTTGATCTGCTTGTTAAGCTTGCTCAGCTCTGCATTGAGCTCATCAAGGTCCTTCTTTACAAGGTCCCTCTTCCTGAACAGCTTCACTATGTGCAGCGCGTCATCGAGGTCCGTATTGACATCCTTTATCTTCTTTATCAGGGCCTTCTCGTCGCTCAGGGACGAAGCCTCTGTCGATATCCTGAAATCCAGCCTCCTCTTGACGCCATTCAGCTTGTGCAGCTTCCTCACCGCCTCCTCATACTGCTCCTGCGTGTAGCTCATGCTTATTATCTTTGATACGGTCTCGGCGCTCGCCATCTTGAAGGCAAGCCTGCTCCTGACACGCTTTATATCGTGTATGAGCTTCGCCCTGTCCTTCTTTATCGCTTCTACCTTGTCCTTTATCGCTATAGCTTCGGGGTTGTTGGATTCAATGGCAAGATCGAAGAGCGACTTCTGCTTATTTACGGGTGCAGCCGCTTCAGCCTTGCCTCCAGAGTTAGCACTGCTCGTCTCTTTTGCCGCTTGCGCCTGCACGTCCGCAGTCACAGTAGAACCAGAGCCCTTTGCTTCCTCCTCACTTCCCTTCCTAATCTCCTGATTGTCAATACCTTCTGCATTATCCAGAAAATCGCCTGAATATGTTGATCTTAAATCAAATTAATTAAAATGCCTAATCCTAAATAGGTTTATGATATCTTTAGAAATAAGACACATAGGTCTTATGAATGATTAAATATAAATAATGCATGGTGCCTCAATGGATAACTTCCTTATAAACATTTAATAACTTATCCGTGGTCTTCTCTATAGAGTATTTCCTCGCTGTTGCAGGCATCCCTTCATACATGCCCTCGTTATCAAGCACTTTCATTATCTTCCTCGCGCAGTCTACGCTGCTGTTCGGCGCAAACTTCTCCCCGTTGAATCCGTCCACTACGAGGTCTTTCAGCGCCATGTAATCCGCTCCGACCACCGGTTTGTTGCACGCCATCGCTTCCAGCGTGACTATGCCCTGCGTCTCGAATGTTGAAGGCATGCACAGCATATCGGAGGCTGCATAGTACTCCGGCAAATCCTTACCATTTACGAAGCCCGTGAATACGACCTTGCCGTCGAGCCTGTAATGCGCTGCAAGTCTCTTGTAATGGTCCAATGCGGGTCCAGTGCCCGCTATTACGAAGCGCACATCCTTCCTTTTAATTCTTCTTGCGGCTTTTATCATCGTGTCTATGCGCTTCTCCTTGCTTACCCTGCCCAGGTACAATACGATATGCTCGTATCCGTCGGTCAGCAGCCTGTTGCGAAGCCGCTTTCCATTGACTTTGCTGTTGAATCTCCTCAGGTCTATACCGTTTTCCACTACTGATATGTTGTTTATGCCCTCGCCGCTAAGTATGCCTGCGGTGGAGGCGCTGGGCGCTATTACCCTGTCGCATCTATTATAAAAGAATCGTGCGTACGGCCATGAGTATCTATTTGCAACCTTCTGCAGCAGAGCATTCTTCGCAGCGTATTCGTCTATCACTGCCTTATCCGTGAAAAGCGTATGGAACGAGCCGACAAGCGGCAGCTTATTGATTTTTGCTATCATCATTGCCGACATGCCCATGAAGAAAGGAGTATGCGTGTGTACTATATCTATATCAAACTTGCGCACTTTTATGGAGGAGACGAACGGGAACATTGCCAGCGTGTACTGCGGGTATTTCTTGAAACGTATGCCCCTCTCGAAGAATACATCTACCGTGGCGGCATTGTCCTTTGTCTTCTTGCCAGCCGTGAATATGTAGACATTGTGGCCTCGGCGCTTCAGCTCGTGGCTGAAATTGCTCACCGAAGTGACTACCCCATCCACTGCGGGATAGAAGGTATCCGTATAAAAAGCAATGTTAAGGTGTGTAGACATGTTCAACCCGCTATGCGCCGTATACATTCAGAAGGCGCGTATCATTCGCCGCTGCTCTCCTGCGCTTTTATGATTATGGCTTCCCCTCCTGCGCCCTTTATCTTCTCCATAGCCTTTGCCGAGAATGCCGAAGCGCTTATCTTGATGCCGCCCCTTATGCTTCCGTTGCTGAGTACCTTGTGGTAGGGCAGCTCTATCGAGGAGCCTTTCGCCTCTCCGTTTTCGAAGAGCCTGTCTATGCCATCTAGCGTTATGATCTGCAGCTTCCTCTGGTTCCATTTCGTGAACCCCTTCCTGTGTATGAGCCATGGCGTCTTGGCTGTTATGTGCGTGAACTTGTGCTTCCTGCCTCCTTTGCCCACTCCTCCCCTGTCTCCTGCGCCCCTTGCGTTCTTTATGTTGCCGGCTCCCCACCTTCTCGTGCCGAAGTACTTCCTGTTCTTCTTATCCTTTCTGACTACCATCAGATCATCCTCTTTATGAGACCGTTTACCCCTGGGCCAAGATATCCGAGCGATCCCCCCTGCGAATGGCTCAGCTTAGTGTTCTTGTAGCCGTGCCTTGGCGGGTGCAGCCTGAACGGCATCTTCTCCCTGAGCTCCTTAACGTCCCTCTTTCCATCAATGAGCTCCTGTGCATTGAAATCCTTTGCGTACTTGGCCAGCAGCATGGACAGCGTGTCCTTGTCCACTTCGCCGTACGCTATCCTGTCCTTTGCGGCAGCAAGCATGCCCGAATAAGAGCTGTTGGCTTTTATCAGCACGCAGTTGCTGACCCTCTTCAGGTTCAGCCTATTGAGCGTTTCGGCTATGTCATGGCTGACGTTGACCCTTCCGCGTATCCTCACCGCGGCAATCAATTTTCCTTCTATGCTATTAGCTTCCATATAAAACACGCAAGCAGATTTGACTTACAGATATGAACCTATAAAACTATAAAAGGCTTGCTGGGCGATGTCCCACAGCAAAACGCATTAACTATTAATATGCATCAGTATATTAAGCCTTTCGGAGAGCGCCTGCAGCAGCAAGCCACACGATGTCCGTGGGTCGCAGTTCTAGACCTTCTCGTCTTTGCTGAAGCTTGCTTCCAGCAGCATGTCTACCATATTGCTGTGCATATCTGTAACGGAAAGCCTTACCGAGTACTCCCGGGAGCCATCGAAAGGGGATCCGAGGCTGTACTCTATGATGTACTCCTCCATAAGCCAATCATAATCCCTGCTCGTCCGCATGAACCTGTACTCCGTGCTAGAGAGCCTTCCGCAAGTGGAATACACTTTCCTTCTATCTCCATATGCTATGAAATAGGGTTTTCAAATATCGAAGCTGAACAGCACCACGTTCCTGTTGTTCAAGTGCAGTGTTCTGATCGTCGATAAAGCGCCGTCATGGGGCTCTCTCCTTCATCCCTAGAAGCTTATCACGGCATAGCCTTCGTCTATGCTCGAGGTTATGTATTTGCCTGCGGGCAACAGCTCCATGTGGCTCTTGAGCTTGTCTTCCACTCCGCTGCTCTGCGCCACGAATATGCAGGCCTTAGGCGGTATCACTGCCGATACTTTCTTAACCAGCTCCTGGAGTTCTGCATTTTCTGCTACCATCTTTTCGCTGGGGCCGAAGAAAAGCACACGTATATCATCGCCGGATTCCTTCCTCCTTCTGCTGAAGCCCAAGGCAAGCTCTATCTTGTCCTTGTCAGCACTGGTCACGATTGCAAGTACTTTTGTCATACTCGTTCTTGCGCCCTCAAAAATATTTATAACATGCGCTTGCAAAGCGGCACTGCATTCCAAATCCTCTGCATGGCTCTGTATATATGCAGTAAGATTAATCGGCAAAAGTCTTTGCACTTTCTGCATTGCTTCGCAGCGCCTCAAGCTTTATTATCGAAGCGCTCAAGAAGGAGGATATCTGTGTCCATGGATTCTCCGCTTCATTGTGGTATCTGTTCGAATACGAATAGCTCACATGCTTCTCTTCCATGCACCTTCTGTATAGCACATACATAGCTTCAACTTGTGGTGCTAAGTCGCTCAAGAAATTTCCTATGGTGTAGCCATCGGATTGGAGGCGCTTGCCTATTCCTGCGAGCGCTGTCTCTATGTCCTGCATGTCCGATGCAATAATACTCAGGTGCGGGTTCCTATAGAACTGGCGCATTCCATACGTGCCCTTATCGTTGCCTACAACAAGGCCGATGCCTTCAGCTAATGCATCCCTGCTAACCGTTCCTGTATTGCGCTTCCTATCCAGTGTCAGTGCCATAGCATCAATCCTAAATGTCGTGTATATTATTTATTCCTGCATGTAGTGCAGTTAATGGTTACGCCATAAGAAAAGTATAAATAGCTATATGTTAAAAGAGATATTGCTTTGTTTTGTATCTTTAAACTCTATTGTTTAATCTCGTGAAAATTCCTTTTTGGGATTGGATGCAGTCTTGAGGAATGCAAAGAGGATATCGTAGATTGCTTTTAAGAATTGCGTCGACTCCAGTCGATGCTGCTGGAGGGCACTGCT
>JAKAVJ010000028.1 GCA_021827525.1 Microcaldota archaeon | reverse complement strand
TTGAGATCCTTATGCTTTTCGAATGAAACATCTATTAGCTCTTCTATCTCCTTGCTAGTAAAACTGCCGTTCATGCCCTTCTGCATTGCCCTTATCTGGTCATCGTCGGTTGCTATGGTCAGCCTTGCCGAGGCGATGTCCTCTTCGTTTATGTTCATGTCGAGCAGCAGATGTTCACTCACCTTGCCGAATGTAGTGTATGTGACTATACTGTCTATCTTAAGCTTCTTGTCCCTTTCCTCCCTTATCACTGCACCGTTTTCGTATTTCGGCATCTTCGTGTTGGCCAATGCTGCCATCGCAGCCAGGCCGCTAGCGTCAAACAGATTGCCGCCGTAGTTGAGCACGTACAGGTCCACGAACACAGACCATACCTTGCCGTCATCCAGGGCCAGGCTGAGCAGGTCTATGCTGTTCCCTGCCCTTATGCCACGGTCTACAACACGCGCCAGCTCCACCGATTCGGGGCTAGGAGGGCCTGTTTCATAATCGGCGTATGCAAGCGGAAGCAGCTCTGCGTTCATCATCAGATTGCCCTGGCCAGGCGTGTCAGGCATAGGGTCTTCTACCATGAGCTTCACGCCGGCGAGCACTTTAGTGGCGCCTATATCCACCTGCGCTGAACCTTCTGCATGCGATATGATCCCGGTCTCGACATTAATTTCCCTGAAAGAGTAGGGACCCCGTGAATCCAGCCTGCCTCCCTTTTCAAGGGTATCCTTTATGTATCCTCCCATTAAATTGCTTATTATGTCCATTATGTCACCGCTTCATTCGTTCTTGCCGAGGTCCTTGTAGCACCTCTTGAGTGCGGCCCTCTGCTCTTCCTGTATCTTCCTGCCTGCACGGATTACCATGTCGACGGCTTCCTTGTACTGCTGCTTGGTCAGGCCGCCGTCCATCTGCAACAGCAGTATGTCGTTGTTGCGCGGCGCCACTGCCATGGGCATGTCTGCATCCGAGTAGTTGTCCTCCAGCATGTTGACATCGAGGACTATGTGGTCCCCTATCCTGCCTGCCGAAACCGCGTATAGGAGGTCCTTCATGTGTATGCCCGCGTTTGCAAGCGCTACGGATGCGGCGGTTATGCCGGCTGCCCTTGTGCCGCCGTCGCTCTGAAGTATCTCCATGAATATGTCTATCTCGCCGCCTGGGTATTCGTTAAGGAGTATCACATTCTCGAAAGCCTCTTTTGCGACCTTCGATATCTCCGTGGCTCTCCTGTTTGGGCCAGTCCTTCCGTGGTCCTCCAAAGACGAGAAAGGAGCCATCGCGTATCTGCATTTGACTATCGCCTTGGCCGGGTCGGCAAAATGCTTTGGAGTAGCCTCCTTGGGGCCGTATACTGCAGCCAGTACGCGGTTGTTGCCCCATTTCAGATATGCCGAGCCGTCGGCGTTCTTCAATATCCCAGCCTCTATGCTAAGCGGCCTGAGCTCGTCAAAGCCCCTTCCGTCAAGCCTCTTTCCGTCTTTCAGCAATTCAGGTTTGTTAAGTAGAGAACCCATATTATCACTTCTTGTTCAATTCGCTTTCAAGCAAAGCTTTTATCCTGTTTGTCAAACCGGAGGTATGCGCCTCGCTTTCTATTATCGATATCGCCATCATGGCAAGCGACACGTGCCTGCCCTTTATCCATACAAGGCCGTTCTTGCCCGCCACTATTCTGGTCTCGGTGAGCTCTGATATCTGGTTTACCATGGTATTCTCCTTGCCGATGACCCTAGGTATCTTCGAAGGCTTCACGCTTATTGTTATGCCTCCTTGGAGCGGTCTCGGATATGCCAGTATGACTGTGGAACGGTCTTCAATGTCCTTTACCTTCGCCTCTATGACATCGTTCGGCTCGAAGGAATAGCGCTCGTATTTGCCGCCTATTATCAGCCCGCGGCCGAAATGCGACAGGTTTACAGTATAAACATTGTTCCTAACCCCCTCTATGCTGCCTACGACCAGGTCGTCGCGCCTCGGCGACCAGCTGCCTTCGAGCGGTATCGAGCTGTTTCCATCAGATATGAACAACGTTGCTGCTACAGTATTGCCGTCCTCTATGAATGTGCCAGGTATCCTTTTCTGGCCATTTGTTATTGTCTCTCCTGGAAATATTATGCTTTTTATAAAAACACCTTTGAATTTGGTTTGATTGACCTTGAATGCATGCCAGCACGCTGAAAAGCCTAGATTATGTGACCTTGCTGTGTCGACAGCCCTCGATAAGGAATAACACCTATATACTATTTATCAGACTAATATAAAAAACTTAGTGGTTCGGCGCTGCTGCATCCGGCTGCGGCTGCATGTATGTCATAATGCCTTGGTCTCTGCGCGCCCTTGCGTGGCCTTGTTTATCCTGTCAAAGAAATCGTTCTGCATTCCTGCAGGGAATTCCAAAATAGCCCTAAGGCTGCCGTCAGAAAGCCATTCCTCTGATTTCAAGCCGAACCTCTTCAGTATTCCGTAGCACCTGTTGGCCGAATCCGCAGGTATGGTAACCTGTATCTTGGCAGTTGCAAACTTTATCGGCAGTATGGGGCTGAGCTTCGCTATTATGCTTTCGACCTGCTCTGATGCCGCCTTGAACGGGTCTATCGACACTTTTATCTCTTTCATCGCGTTTTCTATCCTCAATGGAGGGTTCGGCGCGCCGGTCCTTGGATCTATCGAATTTGTGGCTATTAGGTCTATTATCTGCTTCCTCTTCTCCTCGACCATCTTGCTCCTCTGCTCGGTGGTTATCGGCACGTTGCCGTTCTTCAGTATTATGTCGACCACTTTAGCCATGTCAGTGGTGCCGAATGCCTTGCTGACCTTTCCCTCGCTCTGGCGCTCGCCCTTTTTTGCGTCCTTGAATATCTCCTCTGCCTCGAGCACGCTCAGCGGGTCGGTGCGCTTGCCCGTTATATATTCATAGGCCATATCCGCGTCAGCTAGTATCTCAAAAGTTTCGCCGTTGCGCGCGTACTTGATGACTACGGTCTTGCCTGACATTCATATGCGCCGGATTGATTATAGGTATTTCTCTATCTGCTCGAGCGTGAAGTTCGAGTAGCCCTTGCCCTTCTCTATCGTAGCTACCTCGACGTTGTCGCTCTGCAGCTTCTTCCCGTCCGTGCTCTTGCTTATTATCTTCAGGCCCAGGCTTATAGCATCCTCATCTGGCATGCCGTCCTTGTATTCCTTCTGAAGTATGTCTTCAGCTATTTTCTTCCCGCTGCCTATCGCGTCCGCCTTATAGCCCAAGAACGATGCGCCAGGCTCCACCTCGAATAGGCGCGGCTCTGAATCTATGCCTCCTACGAGAAGCGATATTGCGTACGGCCTTATGCCTCCGTACTGCGTAGCCATCTGCATCTCCTCCGATATGTCCCTTGATGCAGTCTCGACGGACTGGGTCTCGTCGTATACCATCCTGTGCGACTGTGTCTTGGACCTCATCAGGTTGATTACCCTGAGGCCGTCTGATGCCATGCCTGAATATGTGGCGCCTATATATGAGTCTATCCTGAATACCTTCTGCAGCGAGCTGGGCACCGCCAGGGGCTCCGTTATATTCTTGTGAGCCACGAAAACGACGGATTTCTGCGTTACTATGCCTACTGCAGTGGCACCCTTCCTAACTGCTTCCCGTGCGTATTCTACTTGGAACAGCCTGCCATCAGGACTGAACATCACACCCCTATCATATGCTTGTATGTTTGGATACATAATTTCACCTAATTGAACACCATAAGCAGTATAGCGTATTTACTCTTTTTCTCTTAAGGTTTATAAAGATTTGTCTGTACGTCCTTCCAGGCCGTAAAAGTCGTGCAGCGCATAAACCCTCGCAAAGAATCATATTTATAAATTATGAGTGCATATTTCCATCAATGATCGGAGTAGCTGGATGATTTTCTGGGAAGCAAGAAGAGGATACTGCTGATGGATTCAGGTTCTTATAATACCTTCGGCGGATCGGTGAAGGGCATAGCACTCATGTATGACTATCTGAATGGGTTGGGAATCTATGAGATAGACCTGTTGGGTGATTTCTCAAAGATGGGGCTGCGCAATTCAATCGGAGCGAAGGGGGTATTTGCCGAAGGCAGGCATTCGCCCATGGATTATTACCGGATGATAGCCAGAAGGTTCTTCTTTAAGAGCAGGCTCATCAATACATACAACCCCGATTTCTTCAGGATCGACTATGACCTGATAATTCTCAACTCGAGGATGGACGTGCCGATAATCGACGAATACAAGAAGATGCACCCGGATACCAGAACCATATATATAGATAGGGCAAACATCGTCCCCAATAACGCATATGCGCTTGGCAGAAGCCTATGGCTTGGATTCATACGTGTGCTGCTGGAGAGTATATCGAGGGCGCTTGGGAGAAGCAGGAGAGCGAGCAGCACCTCATTCTTAGGGTCGCTCGGTACCGTCTACATCTGCCATCTGATGCAGCGGTGGCTCGATACGTACATAAGCATATTGCCAGAGATGGGCCATGCTGCGAGATTCTTCAAAAAGAAGACAAGGGTTACGTACATAGGACTAGCCATAGGCACAGAATATGCGCGCTTGAAGGGCTTCACAAAACGCTACATGGGCGGCGTATATATAGGCAGGCTAGACGAAAGGCAGAAGCGTATCTCCTTCATGATACGCGGAGTGCGTGAGATAATAGATGCGCACCCGGAACTCTCTGGCAGCGAATTGCTCAGGATTGTTGGTGATGGGCCCGATTCAGAGAATTACAAGAAGCTGGTGCGTGCCCTCGGGCTCGGCAGGAACATCAGGTTCTTTGGACCTGTAATGGGCAGGGAGCTCGTCGAGATATACAATGACAGCGGCTTTTATGTATCCGCATCAGAATGGGAGAGCCCGGGGAGGGCCTTCGCCGAGGCCATGGCTTGCGGCATTCCTGTGCTTCTCAACGATAGGAACAATGCCGTAATATCCGAGGATAGGAAGGAGCGCATGGTAAAGGATGGTGAAAACGGAGTAGTGTACAGATATGACGATGCTGCTGATTTTGCCAAGAAATTCTATGCGATGTATTCCGACGACGGCGCCTTGGAGCGCATGGGCAGGCGCGCGGAAGAATTTGCAAAGAGGAACTTCAGCCTGGACAGACAGAACAGCAGGTATGCAGAAGAGATAAAAAGGGCGTTGGGCGAACGGACCGCCCAAAAGGAGTAGCTATTCACCTGCTAACTTTCCTTGATGGCACGAGTATCACGTTGTACTCGTTTTCGAAGCCGAGGACTTCCTTGAACTGCTCCGGCTCCATGGATACGGTGCTGTCCGTATACGGGTCATTTATGTAAAATAGATCCTTATCGTAGCCTTTCACTACCACCCACTGTGGCGAGGGCTCTATGTTCTGCTTCGGATTGAGCGCGTTGGCATCAACTATGACTATCGGTATCATGCCTTTGTCTATGTGCTTCTTTATTGAGTTTATCGATGCAGTTCCGTAGCTCTCCTTTATGTTCATGTCCTTGGCCTTCTTCTTTATCTCCTCGAAAGATGCGTGCAGAGTGTCGATGTTTATGCCTTCAAAGACAGCGAGCTTCTTTTCATAGCCTTCGTCTTTGATGTTGCTTACTATCTGCGGCTTTACGCCCCTCTTTGCGAGCGCGTATGCAAGACCGTGCCTCGAACCATGCCATACGCTGCCGCTCACGGCATCCTGCCATATGGCCTGCTCCTCGAGCTCGTCCTTCTTGGGCTTGAATTTCTTGTTAACGTATTTCAGCACCATCATGGCACAGGCGCCTGCGCTCGTGAATTCCTCGCTCTGGGGATAATGCGGTATGTCATATATCCTTCCCCTCTTTGCTGGCCTAGCCTTGGCTGAGGAAGCAGACTTCTTTTTAGCGACTTTCTTTTTCGGCATCTTTTTAGCACGCATTCGTAACACCTGCAAACATAAAAACAAATAGAGTGCAGGGAGGGAGATTTGTTCAACGTGTTTTGAACTCCCGCAGGCCTAAGCCAACGGATCTTGAGTCCGTCGCGTTTGACCAGGCTCCGCCATCCCTGCACAGCTATTTATTAAATCCTCATATTATAATAACATTCTGTAACTTACTTGCAGAATAAACGCTCGATGCAATCTCACAATATAGTATAACGTCACTCTTAGGATATATTTATACCTTGCGAAACAATTTAGGAAAGGCTTTTAAATAGGGTTCGCTCATATTTGGTGCAGATGGCATTTGCTGGATTTTGTTAATTATGGATTAGTGAGGGCATGGAAAACCTTATAGTCGCGATGCCGAATGGAATTAGGCTGGCAGAAATGCTCGGCAAGAAGGGTAGCGAGAACGGCCTTGCATTCTACAACAGGCGCGGCGATACGAAGAACATAGTCATGCTGGTCCCGCATTCCATAGAGGAGAAGTATTATGCGGTTCCGCAATCGCTGATACTGTCTGACCTTGTTGTGCTCGATACGAGCAGCTTAGATGCGGTGTTCGGGGATGTGGTAGTTGCATGCAGCATGCTCGGCAAGCCAGTTGTATTTACAGACGCCAATCCGGTTGACAGGATAATAGACGGGCTCGATATAGTGCATTATGTAAAAAGCGAGAGCGAATTGCTGCAGTTCATGCTTGACTTCAAGCCCGCAGGCGGTGGAGAGAACCAAGGTGTAAAGGTGGTTATAGATAGGGCTTTCCCTGTAAAGGGCGTTGGCGACGTGGCGCTTGGTATAGTTAGGAGCGGCACCGTAAAAGTGCACGACGTCCTGATGCATAATAGCGGCAAGCAGGTTACGATAAGGCATCTGCAGAGCCAGGACGTGGACATAGAAAGCGCATCTGCAGGAACAAGAATAGGCATAGCCATGAAAGGCATAGAGAGCTCTGAGATAAAAAAAGGAGACACTCTATCGCAGAAAGCAATAGCGTACGTCAAGGACTTCGAGGCAGAGTTGCAGTTCAACAAGTTTGCTGCTTCGGCCAGGGGCGCAAAGATGCACTGCGAAGCTGTATCAGATTTTTCGGATGCGGAAGCCATGATAGAGCCATTGGATGGAGATAGATATAAGGTGTCGCTGGCGAAAGCGATACCCCTCGATGCTCTTAGCAGGCTTGTCTTCGTCAGGGAGGAGAAGCCGCGCATGTTTGCCATAAGTGCGGCGCTGCGTATTTGATGCCCGTGTTCGTGGCAAGCTATTTAAACATGCTCATTAGGTACTAACATTATATTAGAAAGTTCCACTATTTATGACATAATCTTTTTATATAACTTAAACCGTAATAAGAAGTGACCAAGAAAAAAAGGTTGCAAAAAAGGATTGCATAGGGGGGAAGGAAATGGCAAAAAAGATGGATGGGATGGATGAAAAACTAGGGCGCATGAAGAGCGAGGCATTCCAGATACTGGACGAGGCTGACTTCGAAGAGATATACAGGAAGGTAGACATAAGCGATGGCAAGGCCATAGACGCAGCAGTAAAAACCATACTCGCAGACAAGCTGATAGATAGCATAAGCAGAGCGAAGGCATATGCAAAGGAGAACAAGAAGAAGAAGCTGAACGCATCCACGATATTCATAGCTGCACAGGAAAAAGGCTGAACCATAGGCAAGGCCCTAACTGATTAGCAGGCGGCTTCATATTTGCCGCCTGCGTTATATTTAAGGCAGAGCGTATCCTTCTCGGCATACAGGTATAAACACTTATTAATGTTTGCTGAGCAATACCTTTAGATTTGATGGGGGGCTTGCAGAAAGCAAAATCAAAATCTAATGAAGTGGAGCTGGGTGGAGAGGCTGTAGGCACTGTCAACATAGGCAATTCGGACATAGAGCTGACCAGGCATGCAGCAGAGATGATGCTGAGGCGCGGGGTGAACTCAAATGCCCTGGCCAACACAGTATACTCGCCAAACTATGAGGTCGAAATAGAGGATATGGGCCTTGGCATAGTGAAGTATAAATCGCATGAGGGCAATAGGGATATAGAAGCCATATGCATATTCGTGCGCAATATATACAGTAAATCCTACAAGATACGAATTATAACAGTGCATACCTCAGAGCAGCAACAGATACGCAGATAGATAAAAGCGCTTGTGCGATACTTTTATATATTATTTAGGGCATTTCTATATTGCTTTTTGTGTCAGTGGATATGGCATGGCAGTTTCATAGTTCATGGTGATAAAATATGGGAATAATAGATGTAACAGACGAAACTTTCGAGAACGAAGTGCTGAAGTCGGACGTGCCCGTGATAATAGATGTGTGGGCACCGTGGTGCGGCCCATGCAGGATGTATTCCCCCATAATAGAGGAAACGGCAAAGGAGTACGAAGGCAAGATAAAGTTCGCCAAGGTAAACGCGGACGATAACCAGCACATAGACGAGAAGTTCAACATAATGAGCATACCAACTACGCTGCTCATAGAGAAGGGAAAACTGAAGGCAGCATCAGTCGGAGCTGTGCCGAAGAACGTGCTGAAGAAGTGGATTGAGGAGAACCTCTGATTATACACTTCTCTTTTTAATTTTTCTATATATCTTCTTATTGGAGATTTAATGAAAGACTTGCCTTTCCCTAGGGGCGTCAGGGACCTTTTGCCGAACGAGGCGCTTTTCCGCAACCAAGCCATCAGAAACGTCGAGGGAGTATTCCAGAGCTTTGGCTTCCTTACCATAGATACGCCGGTTTTCGAGTCTCTGGACCTGCTCAAGGCCAAAGGGTCCATAGGCGAGGACAACAAGCTCATATACGAGCTCAAGAATGAGAACCTGGGCCTTAGGTATGACCTCACGGTATCGTTGACAAGGTATTACATAATGCACAAGAACCTTCCGCTGCCGTTCAAGAGGTATTACATAGGAAAGGCTTACAGGATGGACGAGCCGCAGAAGAACAGGTACAGGGAATTCACACAGGCTGATGTGGATATTGTTGGGGGCGATTATGGCTACACAGATGCAGAAGCGATAGCTGCAGTGTGCAGGGCATATGAAAGCCTTGGAGTGAATTATGAGGTTCATATAAACGACAGGAGGTTCATAGACGCATTGCTGAGGGCTTTCGGCGTCAAGCCGGACCTCAATATTGGAGTGTATAGGCTGATAGACAAGCTAGACAAGCGCAGTGCCGATGACGTCTCGGAAATGCTGATAGAGCTCGGATTAGGAAAGGACCAGGTAGACAGCCTCATGGGCATTGTGACACGTGGGGGCAGCAACGATGAGAAGCTGGGGTACCTGCTGGAAGTGACAAAAGACGATGCAGAGCTGAAGGAATTCCGCTTGCTGCTGGATCTGCTTGGCCGATACAGCCTGAGGGGTGCCGTGCTTGTGGATTTTGCACTCGTGCGCGGCATAGACTACTACACTTCGACTGTCTTTGAATTCAAAAGCGCCAACAAGGACATGAAGGTATCTATAGGTAGCGGCGGCAGGTACGACAAGCTCATTGGTCTGTATTCAGGCAAGGACGTCGGCGCTGTGGGCGCATCGATGGGGATAGACAGGATATTGGACCTCTTAGATGCAAGCGGCTCGGTCAGGTATACATACGCCCAGGCGATAGTCAGTTATATCAAACAGGACAATTATACTTATGCGCTGGACGTTGCGAACAGGCTGCGTGAAGCGGGTATAAACACGGACATCAACAACTCGTCAAGGAACCTTGCCAACCAGCTTTCGTATGCGAATTCCCTAAAGATAAGGTACGCGATAATAGTAGGGGATGCAGAGCAGAATGAGGGGAAGGTTAAGGTAAAGGACCTGGTCAGCGGCGAGGAATCAGTAGTGAGTGTTGATGACGCAGTACAGCAGCTTATTAAAAATGGCGATTAAATGGCAAAAAAATCCGATTTGGACCTTGTTACAGAGGAGAAGATACGTTCCGGAGGGGTGCTGGTAAAGCTCTATTTCGACATACAGGATAAGGACAAGGACAAGCTGCAGCCGCTCATGACCGACCTGATAAACAACCGCCTTCTCAAATCCAAGGGCGTTGTATACTGCTATGGCAAGATATTAGACCCCATAGGCAAGGACGACCTATACATAACCAGCGCAATAGTGACTGTGCTTACGGACAGCATCGGGGCGCTCATAAACATCATGTTCAACTATGCACCAGCGGGGCTCGAAATACTAAAGCCAGATAAGGAGGTGTTTATAAAGACATCAGAGCTGCAATCAGTGCTGCTCGACATATCGAACATATCGCTAACGTATTCCAAGTATATCCTCGAGAAGGTCATGGACAAGAACGAGGCAGAGATGATAAGGAAGCAGCTGGACAACAGGGCCGAGATGGGCAAGAAGCTAATTGATGACTTCAAGAAGGATGACAAGGCTCAGGAGTCGAAATAGCCGCGCCTGAAGCCCAGGCTGAGCCTGCGGAGCGCCTTCTGCTTTTCGACTGGCTCGAGCTTCGAGCCCTCGACTATCTCCTTCAGCGACTCAGCCACATCATCGTATACGTGCAGATTTATTTCGTATGGTATGCGGTCCTTGCCGCCCAAATTGTAGGCGTACATCGTCGGGTCGCGCTTGTATATCTCCTTGTCGTATATGAGCGATGATATGATGGCCAGGGAGCGCAGCGTTTTCCTTCCAATGCCCTTCATGCCAAGCAGCTGCTCGTAGTTTTCTGGCTGCATCTCGTTCGCGTATGCAAGCGCCTTCTTCGCCCTATCGCTTAAATCCATAGGAAGTATTTTGTGCCTTGAAGGGAGCATATACGGAGAGCTGCAAACTTTGAGCAATTCATTTATGTCTTCCTTGACTGCTGCGACTGAAGACTCCCTGACTGCAGAATTTTTTTCGAAGGTCAAATCAGTAGTCAGCTTGCTGCTTCCTTGGACGCCCATATTGGTTTCATTCGCTATGTCGTTCCTGTCAACTGCCGCGCCGAGAACTTGGAAGCGCACCGCCATTGAGGTGCTGTCCTGCATCGCCTGCTGCACTATCGCCCATGCGCCATTCTTCGACATCACGAATGTGTGATGATATATGCTTATGTCATCGTAGACCAGCGCGGAGTCTATCTTCGCTATCAGTTTGCTGTATCTTATGAATTCATCCGCCTTGCTGCCTATGGACAGGTAATCCGCACCTGAAACTATCTGCTCTGGAGTTCTTGTACCTTCCTTGCCTTTCCCTCCTGCTATGTATATGTCAGAATTGCGGTTTAGAGCTTCTTTCAAGGCACCCATTGTAACAGTAGTGGCACCGCTGCTGTGCCAGTCATAGCCTATGGTGTTTGAAAGGGCCTGCAGCCAATATGGATCGGCAAGCCGGTCCACCAGCTCATTAGGGCCATATTCATCGATGATTGCTCCTGCTATTATCCCAGATAGCTTTACCATTCTTGGGAACAGCCATTTTGGGGCCCTGCCTCCATGCAATGGCAGGTATGTCACTCTCTGCATAATTGAATTTGGAAATTAGCGATAATAATACTTTGCATTGCTTCTTTGACCTTATAGGTGATATATGTCACGGTGCGCTGTATCCAGAGTACCAGTTGCTTGTATATGTAACGCCAGAAGGCACACCGTTGTTGCCGTTTCCTGAGTAATCATTGGCGTTGCCGTTGAGAGGCCACCAGCCTACAAGGCTCTGTATCTTTATCGGTGCGCCGCCGATGCCTTCGTGGTAAAGTGACTGAACATCATTTGCTGAGAGTGCAGTGTTGTAAATTTGCACATTGGCTATTTCCCCATAAAAATTGTCATCTTCAATTGAAGACCCAATAAGTGCATTATACTCCGGAACTCTTGGTGTAGGATAGTTTGTAATATTGTACCAAAAACCATTAAGATATAGTGAAAAATCCCTATTACTGCCATCAGGAGTAGTAACCAAAGCAACATAATTCCATGTATTTATCTTAAATATAGCACTTGTAACACAATATCCAGCAATTGATGATGCTAAGATATCTATATATGTATGTGTTGTACTACCACACCATCCACTATTAGCATTTACTGCGATTATACCATAACCGTTACTGTTTGGATATGGTGGTGCACTACCTAGATAATAAATTCCCCCTCCCCATACGTATGGGTTTTGAGGCATAAACCAAGCAGACATGGTTGTGTTAGCTGTTTGTATTGTTGGTAGTGCCATTGATATATTGCTGCTTACTGTCCCTCTGAAACTTGCAACATACTGCGGCAGCTCACCATTGCATTCTCCTTCAAGAGATATGAAGTTTGTCGTGCCTGCGCCTTCAGGTCTTACTACCTGGCATGATCCCGGCGATGCTTTGGGTGCGAATGTCATAGGATTGAAGACTCCTAACTCAAATAGCGCTGCAAGAACCACCGCAATTATTAATATTGCCCAGCCGTATGTCATCAGGTATTCCATTGCGGATTGCGACCTGAAACTCTGATGAAACTCTCCCTGAGAGTTTACCTTGCGAAAAGCCTCCATATGCCTCATATTAGGTTATCAAAAAAAGCATAAAAAGGCTTCGAGCAACAATCAGGTTATGGTTATGTTATAGGGTATTCCTGGCTGCTGGTTGGGAGTGCTAGAGAGCCTGAAGTCTCCCGCCACCATGTATTCGTGCTCCTGGACTTCTGTG
>JAKAVJ010000007.1 GCA_021827525.1 Microcaldota archaeon | reverse complement strand
GCGAGGAACAACGCCGGCAGCACCAAGTGCAGGAAGTGCGGCTATAGGTACTTGAGGCCGAAGAACAAGGAGAGCAAGAAGAAGAAGTAGAATAAGTAATAAATAATGATTGCTCAAATGTTAAATTGATCCAATTTTTGTAGTACAAGGTGAAAACATGACAGATCTGACTCCGGTAGAGCAGCTGATAATAAAGGCCATGCAGGAGCTTGGCGCGACAAAGGACACGAGCATAAAGACGGCGGACGACATAACGAAGAAGTGCAACAGGCCCAAAGGCCTGATAAACAACTCTCTCGTATCTCTGGTGCAGAAGGGGGTCATAAAGAGAGTCGCCAGGGAAAAGGCTTCCGGCTATTATATACTGCAGAAGTGAAATTTAGATGGACGACGAACCCTCTGAATACGTAGACTTCATGGTCAAGTACAAGGACTGGGTCGCCATAAAGAGGCTCGGCATACGCGACCAGACCAGGCCAGAGGAGATAGTGTTCCACCTTGCCGGGATAAGGAACAGCATAGACAGCAAGGCTTTCAGGATGCTCGGCATAGACACTGAGAAGCTGGATTCGCTTGCTTTGTCGGTATCGCAGGGCAGGAAGGGCAACTACTCCGTGCTTGGTGACGCGCTCAAGGAGCTCGACAAGAAAGAAGTGAAAGCGCAGATAGAAGGCGCGTGCAAGGACGGCAAGCTCGCCAAGATAGCCGGCATATACCTGCTCAACAGGATAATGCTCAACCTGGGTTTCGACAGCTCCATAAACCAGGACATGCTTTCAAAGATATACCCTGACCTGAAGGTAAAGTTGCCTCCGGGGGCAAAGAAGAAGAAGGCATGACCCTCTTCCAGTCAGTGCCTTATCCTTACCCTTTCTACGTTTCCCTTATCGTCTACGTATGACCATGCTCCTTCTCCTGTTGCTTTCATCCTGTTCACGTGGAACCCTTCCTTCAGTCTGTCGGTTCTCAGAAGCTTCTTATCCTCAGTTATCAGGTCCATGTCATCCGAAACGACCTTGCTTATGCTGTCCTCGCGCATCATCGACTCGTGGAGCGCCCTGTACTGCGAATAATCCTTTATGCCCACTGCGCCATCTATGTCTATCTGTATGCGTTCTGTCATTCCCCCGTCCATGATGCTCTTTGCTGGTATTTTGACCAGGTATGCATCGGCAGCGGCACCGCTGCCATAGGAAAGCAGCATCCCGTCAACGCTGCCCTTGCCCTGCTGCAGCTTCTTCATGCCAATCTCTGGATGCTCGGCAAAGTACTTTATCATCGCTATGTTGCTTATGAAGACTGCGTTGGTGTATGTATTGCCGGTCTCACGATTAATGCTCACCGCCTCGTTGAGGTGCAGCCTGTCCATCTCTGCCTCGACATCCGGCTCTTTCCTGAATTTCTTGAGCCATGACCAGTAGCTGTTGAGATCGCTATCTGAAGCCAGTGCCTCCCTTATCTCCCATTCCTCCTTGAACTTATCGCCTGATGCATTGAACGATTCCAGCCTTTTCTTCATCATTTCCGTGAAGCCATTGAAATACGCATATGGTTCGGCACCTATCTTTGATATTATGCCGTCGAGCTTCTTCGGCTCGTACACGCGCATCAGGTGCAGTATCAACGGTGCGGCAAGCATCTTTGGCTGCTTCGGGTGCGGCACGTGCGCAGAATAGAAATCAAGGGTATAAAGGTTGACAGGCCCGCCGTGTATGCGCATGTATTCCTTCTCCAAGTTGCTTATCGCCATGGAGCACTCATAGACAAATGCCTCTTCTGAGAATATGCCTGAAGGCACATGGGGGGTGCTGGAGCCATACTTCGTGAAGTCCGCAAATGCATCGTGGTGGTGGCCGACCCCGTCTTCAACAGCGATCCTTTCCAGTTTTGGATGCGAGGTTATCCACATGGCGGTAGCCGCAGATCCTTGTGTCGCTTCAGCCCTGGGGGCCTTGGTGCTGTCGTATGCTGCTATGTCCACGTTAATTATCAGCGCAGATTCCAGCATTTCGTTGCCCTGGTAGTCAAGGGAGCGCATTGAGTTTTTCACGCTCATCACAGCGTCGTACAGCGAATGGCCGCCGCTCCTGCATGCGTAGAATATGCCTGCGATGGAAGCTGATTTCAGCATGTCCGTTATCCACCTGTTCCCCTCGTCTTCGGCGAGAAGCTTCGATGACACAAGCTCTATGGCCTGCTCTATCGGGGGCCTGCTCTTGTCGTTCGTGCTCTCCGTATTGAGGTAAATGCGGCCTATCTGCTCGCGCCTCAGCTTCTCAAGGTCCTCTGCGTTTGACATTATACCTCTTATCATCTTATACAGGACGTTTGCGGCCATCGTGACTATGTCCTCCGACAGCCCCGGAAGGCGTATGCCATTGGTGTTCAGCCCTTCCTTTATGTGACCCTTATCGAACTCTATGAACTTTTCCAGGTCGCTTGCATCTATGGCAACCCCAGGCGTCCAGACAACGGCGCGCTGTATGCCTACGCCTTCATCCTTTGCAGATATGGATCTCTCCATGCTCACTTCCATAGTTACATCCTGTGACTGGATGCCAGCATGCTGCATGCCAGCGTTTTTGACCTTTTCATCCATTGCATATATAGATCTCTCCATGTTATCAACAGCGGGTTCGCATGCAAGGTTTAAAAATGCCGAAGTGCGCTTTGACGCATAACGAATATTTGCCCTTCCCAAAGATACGGCAATGAAATCTTTTTTATATCTTACATTTGAAACCCAAGTGTGGAGGAAGACGAAAAAGCAAGGACTAGCTTGAGGAGCCTCGAGGAATCAGGCCTAGGCAGGGAGCAGATCCGCATAATGCTCGTAGCGGGCATGAGCTTCTTCACTGACGCTTACGACCTGTTCGTCATAGGGGTAGCCATACTGCTCCTCATACCTGCATTCCACCTCGATGCCCTGCAGACCGGCCTTCTGGTGAGCAGCGCGCTGTTCGGCGCAGTTGTAGGCCCTGTCATATTCGGCATAGCCGGCGACAAGTTCGGCAGGAAGAACACCTTCTGGATAACCGTTACCATACTCATAATCGGCGCCATAGGCTCTGCCCTGTCTGTGAGCTACATAATGCTGCTTTTCTGGAGATTTATACTGGGAGTGGGCATAGGGGGCGATTATCCGGTGAGCTCGACCATAGTTGCTGAATATTCAAACAGGCGCGATAGGGGCAAGCTGATATCATCGACATTCGCCATGCAGGGCTTCGGCATCATTGCAGGGGTAATAATAGCCCTTACCCTTTTCTTCGCCAGAGTGCCTGGAGACCTCATATGGAGGCTGCTGCTCGGCTTCGGCGCAATCCCGGTTGCAAGCATACTCTACTACAGGATGAAGTTTGAGGAGACACAGTGGTTCAAGAACTCAAAGCGCACTGCCAGCGAGACGGGAAGGACGAAAGCTATTACTAGAAAGGCATTTTTCAGGAGGAGGTGGAAGGTCCTGGCTGGAACAACCGTATCATGGTTCATAAACGACGTGACGTATTACGGTACGACGATATTCACGCCGTATCTGGTCGGCCTGTTCGGCTTTTCGGGCCTTCTGGCAGCGACCAAGACATCTGCGGTAGTGCTGGTGCTCTTCGCAGTGCCGGGGTACTGGATAGCAGTATCGCTGATAGACAGGGAGGGCAGGAAGCCGATACAGTACATAGGCTTCCTTGTAACGGGCATAGCCTTCCTTGTGCTGGCACTGGCCGGCAGGTACATACTGGCTCTCTCTTCGATTCTATTCTTCTTCATATACGGGCTCACGTTCCTGTTCACTAACTACGGGCCCAACACCACGACATATGTCTACCCTGCGGAGCTATATCCGACGCAGTACAGGGCCACCGGGCACGGGCTTGCCTCGATGAGCGGCAAGCTTGGCGCAGCCATATCTGCGCTGCTGTTCCCGCTCCTTATAGTGAGCATAGGCAAGTATGCGCTCATTGGGATTCTCGGAAGCCTGTCGCTGGTGGGCTTCCTGATAACCATATTCCTGCTGCCCGAAACGAAAAGGCGCTCGCTTGTCGAGACTTCCGGTGAGATAGAGCTCGGCCTGGTAACCACCATGCTATCTGACGAGTTCGGCTCCCTGATACGCAATATAGATAGCGCTTCGAATACCCTTAACAAGGCACTGGTGTCAGGGCGCATAGCGGACACAAAAAAGCTGTTCGCAGGCGTGAAGGCGAAAGAGCACGACGCAGACAGGTATGTGCACGACATATTCGACTACATAACCAATGTGCACGTCGATTCCATAGCCTATCTGGACATATCGCACCTCGCAAAGAGGCTGGACGATATCATAGATACGGAAGAGATGGTGAGCTCCAGACTGCACCTCTACGGCCTGCACGAGAGCGACAGGCACATGCAGGCCCTTGGCGTAACCATAGTCGAGAGCATGAAATATGTGAAAGCCGCAGTTTCAAAGCTTTCCGAGCTACAGGGTGCCAGCGACGAGGACATATCCGGGATAAGGTCTGATATAATGGAGCTTTACAAAAAGTGCTCGAATAGCGAAAACGATGCGGATGATATACTTAGGGAGGCGCTCAAGGATGTGATGCACGGCAACGACGTCAAGAGGATCATAAAGTATAAAGAGATATATGAAGGACTGGAGTCTGTATCCGATAGATGCGTTGACGCAATGGACGTGATAAGCGACATAACGCTTAGGTATGCATACCGCACGAAGAGGTAGCTGTGCGTTTATGCGATGCTCTTTGCCCTGCTTTTTATAGTTGCCTTGTACCTTCCGTACGCTTCAGGCATGTACTTGTCTATTATTAAGGCGTCTATGGGCGTAAAATCGGTTGCGCCGCGCGTGTGATTGTATAAGAAAAGCCTTTCTTTGTCAGACAGCACTTCGAGGGCTATGTACTTGGATTCCGTGTGCTCGTCACATATGTGTATGTCAGGCTTCTCCTCCGTAATGTATAGTAACAGGGATATGTTGAGATTAATCTTCTTGCCTCCGTCCATATCAGCCAAGAACGTGAATTTGCCCAGCTCATCAATTCTTTCGCCTTTTGGCACCCCGTAGCCGGTCTCCTCCTCGAGCTCCCTGGCTGCTGCCTCTGCTGGTGTCTCACCGGCTTTCATGTGGCCTGAAGGTATGCACCACTTACCAGGATATAGCTTCGCCTGGGGGACCCTCTTTATATATGGCACTTCGCCGCCAAATACGCCTATTATTCCGACAATCTCGTCTGAGTAATCTCCCTTGCTGTCCATAAGTTATCAGTATGCTGTTTAATTGAGGATATATTTAAGCAATTAGAAAGGAATCGTCAAAAGACGTTATAGTGTCAATATATGAGGGTGCCGGCGCCCTTCCCGCTGAGAGCCTTCTTGAGCTCTCCTGTTCTTCGGAGGTCGATTATATATACTGTGGTGCCGCGCTTCGTGGATGCGGCCTGCTCCAATTTTCTCTTCATGCCCCCGCTCACATCTATTGTACCTTCTCTCTTTATTATGCCCACTTCATTGAGATTCCTTTTGCTTATGTGCCCTATCCTCTCACCCGAGCTGCTGATAAGGCCATCGGTATCCGTGCCGAACACCAGCTTGCCTGCATTTAAGCGGTTGGCCAGGATTGCAGCCATGTTGTCCCCAGAGAGCACGGAAATGCCATGTCTGTCGTCCAGTGGTGCATCGCTGTGTATTATGGGTATGAATCCATTGTCCATGTATGCCTTGACAATGCCAAGGTTCTTGACGAGCACCTTCCCGTTTTTTATCTCGAAGAGCTGCTGCGCGGACATGACAAACGGGCTTATGCCGTTGTCTATCAGCGCCTTGGCTATCCGGTTGCTTACCTGCTCTACGCCGTACCGGAGCAAAGCCCAATGGTTCTGGTTATTGCTGAGCTTGGACAGGCCGTATTTCGAAGCTATGCTATGCCCTATAAAACCTGCCCCCTGCACAATCAGGACTTTCTCGCCCTTTGGAAGCTCTTTGGCCACATTCCTTGCCACTAAGCTTACGAAAGACTTCCCAGTGCGCTTGTCACTGAATGCCGAGCCGCCTATCTTCAGTATTATCATTGACAACACTCAGTCTTATTAGGGGAGATATAATTTTTATGAGTTCCTGCCTCCCTGCATCCGTATCAAGTCCGGTGAAGCCGTCAATCCTGAATGCCGCAGCGTGTGGATGGCCGCCGCCGTGCATCTTGAATGCAATGTTCGAGCAATCGACATCGCCCCAGCTGCGCAAGCTCACCGCCTTTTCGTCAGTCCTTACATATATTACCAGGTCCGCACCCGTCTGGTCATGCAGCATGCCGCATGCCGAAGTCGCATGCATAAGCTTGCCGAACCCTATGATCACTTTTATGCCGTTGGTGTTTAGCGTGACTATGCCCTCCTTCATCCTCTTGAATTCAGCATTGGCGGTTTCCCTGTATAGTGCTGTGGCGTTCGCTATTCCTTCGCTCTCATAATTGCCTTCCGATACATCCTTTACGAAACTCCTTAGGCCTTCGTATAGCTTGCCCTTATCTACGTGGGCATAGTAGTTTATCGCCAGCGATATGTTTGGAGAAGCGTCTTCTGGAGGAGGCGGAGGCAGCAGGTTGAAATCAGCAACGTGGGCATGGTCCGCGATTCTCTTTCCCATCTTAGTATTGTCCCGGCCTTCGCAGAGCACCTTGTACACTATTTCTGCGCCGCAGTATAGATCGTTCTCCCCCACTATGCCGTAATCAAGCAGGCTGAACACCTTCGCTATGGCGTCGCCCGACCATGGGTGGTGATCCAGCCATATGACCGAATTGCCAGCGTTCTTCTGCTCCTTTATGAGCTTATTCGTGCTTTCAATATTGGCCGCGTTGCTGCTGAAGTCTGTTATTATTATGGTTGCCCCGCTGAGTTTCGACTGCCGCAGCGATTCCGCCACATTTTCTATCGTAGCGATATTATAGTCTGCAAAAAATACATGGTCCAACGGCATTGAGAAGAACCTGAAGAGCAGTGCGGCGCTTGATATGCCGTCAAGGTCTGACATGTGCGTGATATTGTAGATGTTGCTGCCCCCTAGGGATAGCAGCTTTCCTGCAAGCAATTCATCGTATGATATCTCCTCTGGTGGGATTTCTGTTGCCTTGCCTCCGTTCAGGACATCTGTCCGGTATACTGATTTGCTCATTGCCTCGGCGCCTCGTGTAGCAATACGTTTAGTGATGGTCTTGCCTGTCGCATTACCTCCATCTATTCCATTAATGCCTTGGATATGGTGGCGGAATCTGCCAGAACCATCATCTTGTCGAGATTCTTCAATGACCTTTCATGTGCCTCCTTGTCCGATGACGACACACAGTCCTTTATAATTATGGGCAGATACCCTTTGTTTGAGGCTTCGCGAGCGCTTGATTCCACGCCAATTTCAGTTGCTATGCCCGTAAACAGTATGTTCTTTATCCCGGCATTGTTAAGCATGAGTTCGAAAGGGGTGCCCACGAATATGCTGGCCGTATGCTTGTTGAAGACGGTCTCGTCCTTGGCTGGCTCAAGGTAGAGCTCAAAGTCCTCTTTCTTCATGTTCCCGAAGCCGCCCCTATAGGCCAGCTTCCTCGCCTGCGACTCAAACTTGTCTGGCAGTGGGGTTATCTTTGTGAAGAACACAGGCATGCCTGCCTTGCGCGCAGCCTCTATTACCTTTTTCAGGTTATTTATGAACTCGTCCTTGTTGAATATGCGATTAACGAGCATATTCTGCACATCCCATACGACCAATGCCGTATTGCTGGAATTCATCATCTTCTTTAGATCTTCAATTTTCACTTCCATTATTTCACCCCTATCTATAGTGTTGCCAAAATTCTTATGCGTTTTGGAATTACTGCGCATCTTGCGTGCCATAAAGTGCACCTTGTGCAGAACTACCCTGCATTTCGCCTTTCCATATGTGTGCACGAATAAAGCGAAATGAAAAGCGAAATGTTTAGGAGCATTTAAATAGTCTCTATTATGAATATAGGTTATATGACGAAATACGGGCTGACAAAGGCCAGGATAGTGGAGCTTGTAGGACAGGGGGTTGACAACCTCAGCGACTTGAGCAGGATGCTGAATCTTGCCCCTTCAACGGTGAGCAAACATCTCGACGAGCTAGAATCTTCTGGAGCCATAAGGCTGAAGCAGGAAGGCTACGCGAGAAAGTGGAAGCACTATGAGGTAGTCAAAAATGCGCAAGAGCAAAATGCCATGCGCGATATGGATAGCGGCGCTTACCGCAATGGCGCCGTGCTGGAGAGGATAAGGAACCGCGTCATGCTGCCAGTAGTGGCAATAGCAATAATTGCGGTATTGATATACCTATTTGGTGGAATAAACCAAAACCCTTCTCTCCTGAATATACCTGTGAGCATAACGGATCCGCCGCACGTGCCGATAGGGACCCAGGCATTGTATATAAACTTCTCGTCCTTCGCCGTACTCGTCAATAATTCTGGTTCACAGCAATGGACGCCGATAAATAGCAGTGGAAGAATAAACCTCATGAGTATAATCAATGTAAGCGACATAGTGGCTACGTTGAGGATAAGCCAGCAGGACTCGATAAGCGCGGTCAAGTTCAATATATCCTCAGCCAGCATAACCATAGACAACATAACTTATCCTGTGGAGATAGCTAATGGTGCAGTAGATGCATATATTAGTACGCACACCAAGCTTAATTCATCCTCGGCTTTGCTGGTGGACCTGTCGCCGACAGTAATACCCGTATATGCAAATGGCTCCTACAGGTTCGTATTGCTGCCATTTCTTAGTGCAGCTTTTGGAACCAACCATGAATATGGCGCAGCAGTAGGATCGCAAACGCATGCAGGCATGCAGACGCAGCCAATCGGCAGCAGGTATATGATAAGCAACAATCCGTTCTACAGGCAGATGAATGTATCCATAGGCAATCCAGTGCTTGACGCAGGGGCAAACGAGACTTCGTTCAGCGTAGATGTTAGGAATACGGGAGGCACTGGCATCACAGTATATGGAATTATAGTGGAAGAGGATAGCATAGGGCAGCGCAACAGCAGCATATGGGCAAGGGCCTTCAATGAGACCAACTCCAGCGTAAATATAAACGCTTCCGCCATCTACATAAATGCATATGGAATGCCTGACCAGCACCACTGGACTGAAAGGATAACGCTGACACATCCAGCTAATATGATCATAATATCAGGCACCATGGACGGGGCAGGGCCGTTCGGGGCACTTATGCAATGGCGCATGCCAAGATGCATTGATTTCTCGGCAGAAAACAATGGAACATTGGAAGAGATAGCTTCTCCGTTCCCTATCTATAATAGCGGTTCGGCTAATGTAGGGTACTCGTTGCCGCCCTTTTCAAACGAGACACTCAGGTATGAAGGCAAATCTTTTGGCCATCTCAATGCATCATACGAGGTGCTCGTTCTCACAAATGATGGGGTTGCAAGCGGCAGCTTCCCTGGAAACATGACTAGCGATATATGAGGTGTTATCACGGCAGGCAGAAGACGCAACGATACAAATAGGCCAGTGGTCCAGGTGGACCAGGTATGGAAAGTGTACAGGTCCAAGGAGATAGAGTACACCGCAGTCAAAGGCATCTCGCTTACAGTTGAGAAAGGCGAATTTGTTACGATACTCGGTGCTTCCGGCAGCGGCAAGACAACCCTTCTCGACCTGATAGGCACGCTAGATTCGCCAACAAAGGGCAAGGTGCTCATAGACGGGGTAGATGCCTCATCGCTATCTGACAGGAAGCTGTCATTGCTGAGGAACGAGAAGATAGGCTTTGTATTCCAATCATATAACCTGGTGCCTTACCTGAACGTGCTTGAGAACGTGATACTGCCCCTGATGGTATACGGCAAGGACAATGAGCAGGGGATAGAGCTGGCTAAGAAACTGCTCACTGAAGTAGGGCTTGGGGAAAAGATGCGCAAGAAGCCCAATGAGCTCAGCGGAGGCGAACAGCAAAGGGTTGCAATAGTGCGGGCCCTGATAAACAAGCCGCCGATACTCCTTGCGGATGAACCTACGGGCAACCTGGACTCGAAGACCTCGGAGGATGTGCTGCGGTTGCTTGCAAGGATGAGCAAGGAGGAGAACATTACAGTGCTCATGGCGACGCATGACCCTGATCTGACAAAGCTTTCAGACAGGAGCATTTATATTAAGGACGGCCAGATAGAGAAGGATGTAAGGATGAGAAGATGAAAACATATATATTATTGGCGATGATCGCCGTATTTGCGACGGCACAGTTAGGCCTGGCAAGCGCAGCTTCGTGCAACACTGCGGATGTAGGCTTCAAGGTTATAGGGGTGTCGTGGGGAATCTCCAACTCCACACACATCAATAACGCAACGCAGATGCACATATCCGCGGGGCCTAACGAAAGGGATGTGCCTCTTACGTTATCGATACAGAGCTATGGCACTAGCTCAAATACATGCACCCTGACGGCAGTAGAAGGCCAGCTGCAGGTATATGGAGGTTTCTCGAATTTCAACGGGTCTGCAGATTATCCAACTGCATACGTGCAGCAGGTGTCTCCATCATCTATATTCAATATGGAATTCGGCCTCAACATAGCCAATGTCATAGCGGGCCCAAATATCACGTACATATTCCCGTTGTATCTGTACTATAACTACTCGAATTATACTTTGAGGAACTCGCAGACAATCAACATAGGTATACCGATGCATGGTTCCGCCAATCTTACCTATACGCCCAGCGTAAAAGCGCTAGGCCCGGGCATCGACAATGTCACCCTAAGGGTATCAAATACAGGCAGCGGTGCACTTGCAAACATATCGACCTCAATATCCTCACAGGGCGGCATAAGCGTGTTGGAGCAGCCTCAGGGCGTAAGCTATTTGGCGCCAGGCCAGAGCAGGAACGTCACTGTGCTCCTGTATAACCCTTCCAGCAGCGGCAGCTCTGCTGCATCATTGGAGGTAAGTTCGCACTTCATAAGCCCGTACGGCTACAACACAACGGCCAGCAGCGCCGTCAACTTCTATACCATTCAAGTACCGCAGCTCATAAAGCTCTATCCATCAAACCAGACCCTGATTGCGGGAGAACCCAATTATATGACGATGTACATACATAATGGAGGCAGCTCGCCAATATATAACATGTCAGTGCTGCTAACGCCACAGTCGCCGCTGGATATATTGGGCAACAACAGCTACGTGGTGCTTCCGCTGATACCTGCGAATTCAAACGCAAGCTTCCCCATAGAGCTCTTTGCACAAGCATCATCCAGCTCGCAGGTTAACACGCTGGATGCCGCACTGACGTATACGGCCAATGGGCAGACGCAGACTGCGAACAAGGCGGTAACGTTCCTTGCGCCCGGCTACGTGAACCTGTCGCAGGTCAGCCTCTCTGTACTTCCTGCTGCGCCAACTACCGGCACGATATTCACAATAACGGCAACAGTTGATAATCTGGGTTCGATGTCGGCCACTGCAGCGAGTGTTGTAGCTGAAACTCCAGAAGGCATGAGGATAATAGGGCAGAACACCACGTTCATAGGGAGCATACCGGTTGATACACCAACTGCATTCAGCCTGAGCTTTATAGCTACCAAGGCGGGCGAGTACACGATACCTGTGAAGATCAAATACCTGAACAACCTGAACCAGCACCTGACTGCGAGCTTTGATTACCAGGTCACGGTAGGGTCAGGGAATTACAGCGGTTTCGCCGGTTCTTCTTCACCTGCAAGCAAGTACATTGCTGGATACCGCAAGGGGAACAGCGATGCTCTTTACGTAGAGGTAGCAGTAGCGGTGATAGTGGTGATAGCCATAGCGCTATCGGTGTATTACCTGCGCATGCGGAAAAGGGGCACTAAGGGGCATAGCAGATGAAGGCTAACGATCTCTTCTGGCTCAGCACAAAGGGGTTGAAGGAGAGGAAGTTCAGGGCCGCACTTACGATTCTCAGCGTAGTCATAGGGGTCGCTGCGATAGTCGCGCTGATATCCCTGGTATCAGGAGTTTCGGCGAGCATATCGCATTCGCTCGAAAGCGTCGGGCCCACGACGCTCTACATGATGCCGAGCGGCTCGCACATATTTACTGATACGGACATAGCCGAGATAGAGTCTTTGCCAAATGTTTCAAGCGTAACTCCTGTCGTGTCATTCAGCGGAAATCTCAGCGAGGCCGGAACTTCTACTACGGTTACTGTGTATGGTGTGTCAAACACAAGCCTCGTCGGCATTCTAGGCAGCATAAACCTGCTCGAAGGCAGTGCATACAACAGCACCGATCTGCCGTATGCACTCATAGGATATGATGTAGCGTTCCCCACCACGGGCCAGACGTCGCCTTCCATAAGCCTGGACCAGCCGATGTACCTGAGCACGCGCACCCAGGGCGGAAGCGCAAGCGTGACGCTGGTGCCGGTAGGCATACTCGACAAGTATGGCACTACTTCATTCATATCTCCAGATTCATCCATATTCATACCGATTCAGGCAGCTGAAAGCCTGACTAACAGGTATTCGTATAGCGAGCTCGTGGTCAAGGCGAGCAGCACCAGCACGGTCAATTCCGTGGATACTCTTTTAACTGATATATATGGCAGCAACGCCAGGATAATATCGGTGCAGCAGCTTGCTGAGACTATATCGTCGGTAACCGGTACGCTCGGCTTGCTGCTCGCCGCAATAGCGGGCATATCCCTTCTTGTGGCAGGCATAAGCATACTGAGCATAATGATGGTATCCGTTGCCGAGAGGACGCATGAGATAGGAATACTCAAGTCAATAGGGTTCAGGAGAAAGGACGTGATGACGCTCTTCCTTGCTGAGAGCGTGGTAATAGGCCTTGCAGGAGGCGTGATAGGCGTAGTGGCGGGCAGTGCAGCGGCGTACGCCCTTCCG
>JAKAVJ010000020.1 GCA_021827525.1 Microcaldota archaeon | reverse complement strand
ATCGCACCGCTGGTATTCACATTCGTATCCATACTGCTGCTCTTGATCATCAGGTATAGATACACGCTATTCGAAAAATATCCGTATCTCATGAACCTTCCATCCCTCTTCTACCGCATTGGCGATAAGGAAGGCAACGATAACCAGAGCATCGCGTTCAGCATGATATTTACCGTGCATGGATTGGTGATAGCTTTCATGGGATTATTGAGCCTGGTCCTGACTATTTCAATAGGTTACAGCGTACACGCAAAGGTTGCATCACCTTTCTTATACGCGTATCTTGCGATAGTGGCGGTTTTGGTCGTATCTGTGCTGTTGCAATACCGCAGGATCTATATCAGGTTTGCAAAGTGAATTGCTGCAAAACATGGCAGTTATAGCTTTATATTGTAGGGTGCATAATACCTATTATGGCTGAAGATTTCGTTTTTGAGGATACGGTAAGGATATACGACACGGATGCGCAGGGAGTAGTGCATTATGCTGGATATTATAGGTTCTTCACTGATGCGGCTGAAAACTTCATGCGCGAGACACTTGGCATCAGCTATCCCCTTCTCGACAATGATACTTGGTTTGTGGTTGTTGAATCAAAGGCGCAGTACAAGAAGTCTGCGCGGCTGGGGGACAATCTGAGCGTTGTGCTGCGGCCCAAGAAACTGTCCAGGAAGGCCTTGAGATTCGACTTTCAGATACTCAGGAATGGAGAGCTCATATGCGATGGCTACATAACGCAGGTAGCGATAAACAAGAAGGAATGGAAGGCAGTGGAACTGCCCAAAGTGCTGCTTCAAAAAATAGACATGCTCTGAACATGCTAAAGCATTGGAATTAGAATTATGAAGTCTGACTGATTGTCCTTCGGACCCTTATGCCTTTCTTTAATACTGCTTTCTTTTTGCGCGGCGGCTTATTATTGGCAATATAAAGTTTCTTGGCGCCGCACGAATTTACCATATCAACATCACAATCGGTTATCAGCGTATTGCGGCCGGCGTATTTGGCATACATCACGGCCTCGTTTGCCAGCTCCTTCACTGTTGATTCTAGCTCTTCCTCAAAGCTCACGATTGCTTTTTCGTTTATTTTTTCCGCACCCGCCTCCCTAAGGAATTGCTCTATATCGTAATAGCTGAAACCTTTTTTATTCAAGTAAACACCCCGCGTAATACACATTAATATGCAACCTTTTTAAAGCAACCTATAGCGCAGGTATTAGCGGTATTCTTTATTTTTATCTCGGTGATGCAGTGCTCAAGTTTGGTTTCCACATGTCGATTGCGGGCTCGGTAGCCAATGCACCGAGGGAGGCTGTGCTGCACGGCTATCCGGTGTTTCAAATGTTTACCACCAGCTCCAGATCGTGGTCGAATTCTAAGATTGATAGTAAAGCATCATCAGAGTTCAGGGACATTGTACGCAGGAATTCACTCGAACCATTCGCGCATATACCATATCTATGCAATCCGGGCTCCCCAAATGAAGATGTCTATTCAAAAAGCAGGAGGATGCTTGTTGACAACCTGGGCAATTGCGAATCGCTAGGCATAAAGTACTTGGTCATACACATGGGCTCGCACTTAGGCAGAGGATTCGATAAAATCAGCGATAGGCTCGCTGACACAATAATGCATGCACTGCGCAGGAGTGCCTCTACACACATATTGCTGGAGAATTCCGCAGGATATAGCAACAGCGTAGGGTCGCACATGCAAGAGATAGGGAAAATAATCGACAGGATAGGGAGCGGAAGAGTCGGCGTGTGCCTCGATACTTGCCACGCGTTCGCAGCTGGCTATGATATAGCATCAAAGAAGGGCACAAGCAGCCTGATGGACGAGATAGAGGAAAGCTTTGGCATAGATAAGATAAAGCTCGTGCACCTCAATGACGCTAAATTCCCGTTGGGCAGCGGCCTAGACAGGCACTGGCATATAGGCAAAGGACATATTGGTATAAAAGGATTTGCCAACTTTTTCAGAAGCTCTAGGCTAACTACAGATTGCTTCGTAATGGAGACTCCAGAAAACAAGGATGGTGATGACAGTACGAACATGCAGGCAGTATCGAAGATCATGAAAGAATGCGGCATTGAGAACTATGCACCGAAAGGTTAGGCAAATATTGCTATTGCGTATATGGCTATCATTGCAATCGCTATGCTTATGTTGTCATCCACGGTGCGAGGACCACTAGCGCTCTCTACTATTGACAGTATTGCACCTATCAGCAGCGAGTATAAGCCTATGAATGGGTATGCAAGAATCGAGGCGCTGATCCAGAATACCAGCGCACCTTCCACGCTCTTGCCGTGATTATACGCAAGCTTGTGCTTCCCGTATGTGACGCCGACTATTGTAGCAAGCGAATCGGAGAAGAAAAGTACTATTATGCCAGTCAGGAGGAGCGGCCGTGCATGTATGAAGCTCACCATGAGCAGGGTGCCGACAGCCAGGTATATTGCGCCTTCTCCGAAGAAGGCGCCTGTTCTCTCCAAGCTGTTCAGAAATGCATACATGCTGCTTTTATGCGGCACTAGACCGCTGATTGAGTACCCGAGCAGCGATAGCAGCACCACTATGTATATTGCGCTGTAGTATTGCACCAGCACTATTATAAGTAGCAGCACGGCACCCATTACCATTTCAAACACATCGCGCCTTATCTCTACACGCTTGTTGCTCCTTGCGGGCTTTACCACCCTGGGTGTGTGGCTCTTTGCTATGAAAGCAGCTATGAGGCCTATTGATATGGACTGCGCAACTACCATGATGCCAGATACAGAAGCAGCTGCATAGAAGTATGAGATTGCTGCGAGCAGGTACAGTATTGATATGGAGAATATGGCCCTGTGCCTCAGATACTGGTATACAGAAGAGCATGATACAAGCGATATTCCGAAAATGATCAGTATGCTGTACGCATGGCTGAAGAAGAGCGAGAATATGGATGCAATAACGAAAGTATATGCAAGGCCGAGCAAGTACGTGTTGAACTCCTCTCTGCCTTTTCTATCTACGTAGGACTGCCATGACACTATAGCAATTGCGACAATGAAGGCTGCAAGCTGCACGGCTTGCGCGGCCAATGCTGCGTTCATGGAGTGAGCCTGTTGATTACCCTAGGGAATGGTATGGCGTCGCGTATGTGGTCTAGATTGAGCATCCATTTTATTACCCTCTCTATCCCCAAGCCGAAGCCGGCATGCGGCACCGAGCCGTATTTTCTCAGGTCTATGTACCAGCTGTAATTGTCAAGGTTCATGTTGAGCTCCTTCATCCTCTTTACCAGCTCTTCGTATCTCCATTCGCGCTCGCTGCTTCCTATTATCTCCCCATGGCCGTGTGGCGCGAGCATGTCCGCGCAAAGGACCGTCCGTTCATCCTTAGGGTTCACAGGCATGTAGAACGCCTTTATCTCCTTGGGCCAGTTATAGACGAATATTGGCTTGTCCTCGTTCTCGGTCAGAAGCTTCTCCTCCTCTACACCGAAATCGTCGCCCCATTTCTTGTCAGAGCCCTTCTCCTGAAGCAGCGCTATCGCCTGGTCGTAGCTAAGGCGCTTGAAGGGCGGCCTTATCTTTATGAGGCTGTCCGGTTCAACACTGAAGAATTTGAGTATGTCAGGGTGTTCCTTCGCAAGCTTGTTGGCTATGCCGCTCACGAGCTTCTCCTGGAACTTCATGTTCATGGCGTTGTTAAAGTATGCCATCTCCGGTTCTAGGTGCCAGTATTCCGCCAAGTGCTTGACCGTCCTTGACTTCTCCGCCCTGTATGAAGGTGCGAACGAGTATACCTTCTCGAGCGAGTATATCATCGCCTCTGAATAGAGCTGCGACGATTCTGTCAGGTATGCCTTCTGGTCGAAGTACTTGACTTCGAACAGATCAGCGCCTGTCTCGCCTCCTGCGACGGTTACGAGCGGAGGGGTGATCTCGAAGAAACCCTGCTTGTCAAGGAAATCCCTTGCGTACCGGAATATGTAGGAGCGAGCCTTCATGGCCATTATCATCCTTTGGCTCCTCAGCCACAGGTGCCTCACATCGAGCAGGAATTCGGGGCTCTGGTACTCCGTTATGGGGAACTGCTCGCCGGAATGCACCACGAGCACATCTTTCGCTTCCATCTCTACGCCGTCAGGGGCGCGCTCGTCCTTCTTTACAGTCCCTTTGATTATTATGCTTGATTCCAGATATGCGGAATCGATGGCGTTCCACGCACTTTCGCTCATCGCGCTCTTATCTATGATGCATTGTATTATGCCCGTGCGGTCGCGCACCACTGCGAATATCTTCCCGCCGCTGCTGCGCTTCCTGTATATCCAGCCTTTTATCACAACCTCCTTGCTCTCGCTCGCCTTGGCCTTTGATATGGGCACTGATTTCACACCGGTTTTCAACATATTCACACCATCATTCCACAATCGTCAGTGTTAGTTATAAAGGATTTACCATATTTATTGCTTGCTTTCCGCAGCGCATCAGATGAGAAGTATCACCCACGCAGCCGCAAGGAACCCTGCAACTATTATTGCAGGCACGAGTATCCTGGCGAGCGTCATTATAGACTGCAGGACTGTGAATATGCGGTCGCGCGAATTTTGCCCCCATATCAGGAAGTTTTTCATTACATATTGCTTGTGCCACACTGTAACCGGCTCTATGCTGCCAAGCGCTTCTTCGACCGCCTTGTCTATGAACGGCTTCAGTTCACTGAACCTTGTATGCCTGCCAAGCACTATGCTCGCGGGCTTGCTCAATGAGTTTACGGCGTGTGTATCTGTTGTATATACCTCTGCATTTATGCCATATTTAGAGCGCAAATGGGTTGTTATAGCCGTCCTGAGCGATGGCATCATGTTGTTGGCATTGAACTGAAGCATAGCACGCTTGTACCCGTTGAACGCGAATATCGCCACATTGAGAGAACCCATTGCCAGGTCCTTCGGGGCATTGAGGGCATTGTATAGCTCTATCCCCGATGTGCCTAGCCTGACAGATGCAGCCTTGTGCATCTCCTTGATGCTCTTTATTGCCTGCACATACTCGTCTGCAAATTCTGTTCCCATCCTTATGCCATCGAGCTCCTTCTCTGGTGCGGTCTCGTACCTGGAGTTGTGCGCATCTATCAGCACAACATGCCTGCCGTCATCATGCTTTGCAGATATGAGCTCCTTGAACAGTATCGCTGCTTCTGCAGATATGTCCTCTGTCACGTTAGGAGCACGGGTGAGCGTCACCAGTGACACACTATCGAATGTGAGTTCCATGACCTTCGCTTTTCCGCTTTCGCCGAAGGAGGCCTGTATCGGGCAATGCACATATCTGGCTTCGCGCATCGCGGTGTTCATTACATTCTTGAGCTTGTATATGTCCATAGAGTTCACTGGATTGAAATCCTCATTCACTGCGGTGTGCATTATGAACGGGCGGAGCTTGTACTTTGATACGGCATATTTCTCCAGCAGGTACGGAAAATTGCTGCCGCCTATGTTTCCCGCAACTCCGTAATGCAGGTTGGGCACGAAAAACATCGCCTTTGGGCCTTTCTTGCCGTTCAGCAGCACCACATCGACAGGTATGTCCATAGCTTTCCCATACCGGCTAAACGATGATGCCGTGCTTATGCCGAACAGCCAGTCCTGCAGCATCTCTGAGAACGCATCTATTGACCCGAACCCAAGGCTGCGCTTCATAGGCTTGTTGAACGTGTATATTATGGCGTATATAACGACAGCGAATACAGCTATGCCGGCATAGAGCTTGATCAGGAGAAGGCCGGTGGGCTCGTAGATGCCGAAGACGAATTTGCTGGTAGGTAGGTAGAACAGAAGGTACAGCGTAGGCTGCACCAGCGCGAGCGGCACCACCCTTTTGTACTTTGGCAGCAGCATCTTGTTCACAATCATCTGCCAACCGAATATGCTCGCTATGCCTACTATTATCACGAGCACGGCTATGGCTGTGCCGAGAAGCAGGTATACTATGCTGCCGAGAAGCAGGTATATCGAGAAGGCGACGCTGCTTATGAATGATATGAACAGCAGGTGCCTAGCTGATACCTTCCTCAATGCGAGCTTTATGAATATTGCAGCTAGTATGGTCGGCAGTATTATGGCGATTATACCTACGGTGAAGCCGTTTATCGCGATGTCGATAAAATTAGTGTTTATTATCTGGTGGTTCACTAGGGCTACCGAAGCTATGCTGAATATGAACGATATGAAGACCAGCATAGCGAGTATTGTCTTCGTGTCGGGCAGGCCTTTTGCGAACAATTTAGTATAGCTGCCTATGCTGGTAGATTCCTTAGCCATCAAAACACTGAATTGGAACTAAACCGGCGCTTGGATAAGACCTATAGGTCACTTCCCAAACCTCCTTTGCCTATTGGAAAAATCCTCTATAGCAATACGCAGGTCGTCGCGGTTGAAGCTGGGCCAGTACTTCTTAGAGAAGTAGAATTCCGAGTAGCTGGTCTGCCATGGCAGAAGGCCTGACGTGCGCTGCTCGCCCGACGTCCTTATCACCAGGTCTATGTCGGGCACTAGCGCGGACCGCAGGTTCTGCTTTATCGTATCATAGGTCAGCTTTATCTTGCCCTTCCTGCCCATCAGCCTCTTAACCGCGTACAGCAGGTCGTCCCTTCCGCCATAATCGAGCAGTATGTTTATTGACAGCTCGTCGTTGCCCTTGGTCTTCTCCTTCACCGATTGTAGCGCGGCATTGAGGTCCTTCGGCAGCTTGCTAGAGTCGCCTATTATGTTTACCCTTGCTTTATTCCTTTCGAGCTTCTTCAATAGGCTTTTGTCGTACGCGGCGCGCTTGTACAGCGAATAGAGTATGCTGAGCTCCTGCTGGCTCCTGTTCGACAGGTTCTCGGTAGAGAGCGCCCACACGGATATTGTGCGCACGCCCAGCTTCTTTGCCCACAGGCTCACGTCTATGAACTTCTTTATCCCGAGGTTGTAGCCGTTGTACAGGTTGAGCATGTGCTCCCGCGCCCATCTGCGGTTCCCATCTGGTATTATAGCTATATGGCTGGGAGGATTGGTTATCTTATTAACGTTCATCAGATTGCCTCAAGCTAATATATCTAGATGCATAGGAATTTATATTACTTTTCACTATTACATATACTGGCAGTCGTGCCGGCTTTTAAGCTTCATTTTCGATACTATTATCCGCAATAAAGCATAAAAATATGTAGTTGTGCTGTCCATGGCGTACAAGTTCGAGCTTTACAGGGTCGAGGGGCTTTCCGACATAGTGGGCAATCCTGCAGCGGTAGCCGCAGTGAAAGCCTACGCCAGGGACATTGGCAGGGGGATTAAGAGGAAGCCATTGATGCTGTTCGGGCCGTCCGGCACTGGCAAGACTTCGACCGCTTATGCGCTCGCCAGGGATGCGGGATGGAACCTCGTAGAGCTCAATGCGGGCGACTACCGCGACAGCGCATCAATACTCACAAAGCTCATGCCCGCAGCAATGTCTAGGAGCCTGTTCGGCAAGATGAACATGATACTGATGGACGAAGTGGACGAGCTTGCGGTGAGGTTCGACAACGGCGCCAGCAGGGCGATATCGGACCTTATAGATGCTGCGAAGTGCCCCATAGTATTCACTGCGAACGATTTCTGGGACAGGAAGATATCATTCCTGCGCACCAAGGTGGAACCAGTGGCGTTCAAGAGGGTCGATAGCTTTTCGTCCTCATCATTCATAGAGAAGGTAGCAAAGGCGAACAGCATAAAGGTGGATGCAAATGCGGTGAAGGCAATAATTTCGCGTTCCAACGGCGACATGAGGAGCGCGCTGAACGACCTTGCAGTTATCGAGGGCGCGGGGGACATGTACGATGAGATAGTCTACAACGCACTTGGCATGCGCGACAGGAAGAGCGACATATTTGCAGTTCTTGACAAGGTGTTTTATTCGAATACGATATCTGCGGCGCTGAGGGCCATAGCCGATTCGGATGTTGAGGTGGATATGCTGATCAAATGGATAGACGAGAACGTGCCAAGGAGGTACAAGGACAACCACGACCTTTATGAGGCGTTCACAAACCTCGCTCTCGCATCTGTGTATTATACGCGCGCGTTCAGGTCGCAGCATTACGGCTATTGGAGGTACATGAACGTCATGATGTCTGCAGGAGTGGCGCTGTCGAAAACGCAATATCCATCAAATGCCGAAAGGTACTCGTTCCCTAAGACTATATCATCGCTCAGCGCTACAAAGGAATCCAGGGGCTCTGACAAGGGAGTGGCGCTTAAGCTGAAGCGCGTAATACACGCCAGCACAAGGGATATTGTGTCTATGTATCTGCCGCTCATACGCGAGATAATAGGGAGCGCGATGAAGCTGGCAGAGGACAAGAAGGATGTATATGAAGCTCTTGAGTCGAGTTACGGCCTCGACAAGAAGGACATAGATGCGATACTCAAGCCCTGATTTAAGGGAATTATACTATTATGTTAAGGTGTAACAATGGCAGAAAAGATAAGGTGCGCGCACATATTGGTCGAAAAGGAATCCGTGGCGAAGCAGGTACTCGAGAAGCTCAACAATGGAGGGGATTTCGCAAAGCTTGCAGAGGAGTATTCCATAGATGGGTCTAGAAGGAGAGGGGGCGACTTAGGGTTCTTCGGGAGAGGAGTCATGGTAAAGGAGTTTGAGAATGCATCCTTCGCGCTGAAGCCAGGCGAGGTTTCCGGGATAGTGAAGACGCAGTTCGGCTACCACATAATAAAGAGGCTAGCATAAATCACGCTTTCGAATAGGTAAGGAGGTACATATCCGGATCGCTTTCGCTTGATGCGCTGCCGAGGAGGTTTACCCTCTTCAAGCCGGTCAGCTTCATCGTCCTTGGCATTGCGCTCTCTACATATTTCAGATCCACGAAGCGCATCATATCTGCATAATTTGGGTTCTCCTTGCGCAGCGACGCGTAATACACGGAATTCTTATTCATGGTCATCAGCATTACCCTGCCCTGAGGCTTGAGGACCGCGACAGCCTCCTTCATCGCTGTCTCGTAGTCGTTTATAGAGTCAGGAAAAGGCGAGAATATCACTATGTCAAATGTTTCCTTTAAGAAAGGCAGGTTTTCAGCCTTGCCCTTCACGAATAGCGCATTAGAGCCGCGGCGAGCAACGGAGAGAAGGTCCTCAGAGTTTTCTATGCCTGTTATCGCTATTCCCGTCATATACTTCTCTACCAAACCCAAGCCCGAACCTACATGGAGTATTTTCTCACCTTTGTGGATCTCGTGAAGAAGAAGCGCTACCTCTGATTTTAGAAAGGCTTTCCCTAGCTTGGATTCGTAGAAATTGGACAGCTCTTCCTTGCTTGCATGCATAAACATATATGCAGCCTCAATTTTAAATACATGGAAGATGCGCGGGCTGTTAACTTTTATATTTTCGCGCAGAATATGGAATGATTGCATGGGCAAGGTCAAATTATCGGTGGATTTGGATGAAACCTTAGCGGGCACTGTAGAGGAATGGATCAAAGAAGCGAGTACAAGGCTTGGCAGGGAAATAAAGAGAGAGGAGCTTACGGAATACCACCTGGAAAATGTTGTCGATCTAGACCGTGAAACCATTATAGGGATTTTTAAGAATATATGGAGGCATTATGAGAACGTTCCGCTCATCGATCCTTATATACCTAAAACCATTGAAGATCTGAGCAGCGCATTCGAGATCTTTATAATTACTGCAGCTGTAGGAAAGAAGGAGGAGGTGGTAGCGTGGTTGAACAAATATGGCATCAGGTACGATAAGCTTATAATGGTGGAGCATTCAAAAGATAAGCTGACCCTAAGTGAAGAATACAACATACCTATATTTGTTGATGACAACCCCATGCTCGCAGACATGATTATAAGCAGCAACAAGAAGATAGTTATGATTAAAAAACCGTGGAACCTGAAATTCATAGATGAGCACGCATCCGGCAATCTCTTCGCAGTCTCTGACTGGAGGGAAGCTGAGGCAGTTCTTAGGAAGATCTCAGAGAGCATGGAAAATTAGCTAGCAGGCATAGCAGTATGCATTCAGCACTGAATATCGTGGGTATGTAGATGAAGAACAAAAATCCTGACCATGGGAGGAGAAGCGCAGTTGTGGTATCCGACACGGTCAACAGGATAATGAAGGACCTCAGGGCCAATGCTGATGCAAGCTTCAGGGCCAGCGAGGAGAAGCTCGGCATAAATATCAGCAAAGCTTATGGAGTGCCTATGCCTGCACTGAAGTCTATTGCAAAGCGTACAGGAGTGGATCAGGGTGTTGCTGATGAGCTATGGAAGACAGGAGTGCATGAGGCCAGGATTCTGGCATCGATGGTATACGATCCCGATTCTATTACCGAGAACAAAGTAGATTCACTGATAAAGGAGGTGGATTCGTGGGACCTGTGCGACATTTTCTGCGGCGAGCTCTTCTCAAAGACGGTGTATGCGGACAAGAAGATAGAGGACTGGACTGCGAGCAGTGAAGAGTATGTGAAGCGCGCGGGGTTCGTGATGATAGCGTACAAGGCTTTGCGCGATTCTGATGCATCGAATTCTGAGTTTAGGGTACTCTTCAAGCGCATCATAGATGCATCCTCAGATGAGCGCAACTATGTGAAGAAGGCAGTCAGCTGGGCGCTCAGGGAGATAGGCAAGAGAAACATTACGCTGAACGGGGATGTGATACGCATTGCAGAGGAGCTGCAGAAGAGCGATTCACAGTCTGCACAGTGGATCGCCAAGTCGGTCATCAGCGAGCTCAAGAGCGAAAGGGTGCAGAAAAGGCTGCGGGCGCAGACGGGCCACAGGTAATATTGCAACAATGGGTGAGTGCATGGTGAAGATAGGAATAATAGGCGGATCGGGCATGTACAGCCTGCTCGAGAATGCGGATGAAGTTCAGAAGGAAACAGAGTACGGGGCGCCAAGCGACAACATAAGCGTTGGCAGCATAGAGGGCGTAGACGTGGCGTTCATACCAAGGCACGGGAAAAACCATACAATACCGCCGCATAAGGTACCGTATAAGGCCAATATCGAAGCGCTGAATGGAATGGGAGTTGAAAGGATAATAGCGACCAATGCCGTTGGCTCGCTAAACCCGAGCTATAAGCCTGGTGATTTTGCGCTGTTCGACCAGTTCATCAACTTCACGGGCGGAAGGGATGATACCTTCTTCCACGGGCCCGATGTTGTCCATATAAGCACCGCTGAGCCGTTCTGCCCGGAGCTAAGGGGCATAGCCTCAAAGAAAGCCGCAGAATCGGGCTTGGGCATGCACAGCAGCGGCTCTGTCGCAGTTATCAACGGCCCCAGGTTTTCATCGAAAGCGGAATCAAGATACTTCAGGGCTGCTGGTGCCGACATGATAAACATGACCCTGTATCCGGAGATAGCATTGGCAAGGGAAAAGGCCATGTGCTACTTGGGAATAGGCTTGGTGACAGATTATGATTCGGGACTGGAGGGCGATCCGAACATAAAACCAGTGGATTACAACGAGGTGGGAAGGATGTTCGCGGCGAACGTGCCAAAGCTCAAAACCCTTATAGCTGCAATAGTCAAGGACATCCCGGAAAAAAGGGGGGCATGCAGCTGCAGCAAGTCATTGGAAGGCGCACAAGTAAAGGCCTGATCAGGCAGACGGGGTTTCGCATCGCGTCATTTCTGCGAGTAGACGCGCTTTGCCTGCTTCCATATGTCCCATGCCACAGTGAAGGTCAATATGGCCTTTTCGCTTCCGTTAGTCGCGTCTTCTACGGTTATATGGTATTTGCTCTTCATGTAGTCGAGGAACTCCTTGTCATATTCAGTCATGTAATCATCTTACGCAAATATGGCAGCAGGAGTATTAATACTAATTGCGATTCTGCATTATGCAGAAAGCTGCAAACCCCATATATGCAATAGGATACTCCAATCTCAGCGTTTCGAAATTCATAAGCCTGCTCAAAGCGCATTCCGTAAACATGCTCATAGACGTCCGCACAATACCAAAGTCAAGGCACCAGCCGGGATTCAACGAGCCTGCGCTAGCATCGAGGCTTAAGAAACACGGCATAAGATATGTGCATTTTAAAGAGCTGGGCGGCTTGAGAAGACCATCCAAAGACTCGATAAACATGGGATGGAGGAATGAGAGCTTCAGGGGGTTCGCGGACTATATGCAAACAAGGGCGTTCGCAAGCGCAGTATTGAAATTGATAGGCATAAGCAAGGATAATACCGTGGCAATGATGTGCGCTGAAGGCAATCCGTTCAGGTGCCACAGGTCGTTGATCGCGGACGCACTGACAGTGAGGGGCAGGAAGGTGTACCATATTTCAGGGGCAGCCACAGCAAGGCCGCACAAGCTGACAGGGTTTGCCAAGGTAAATGGGACAAGAATCACGTATCCGAAGTGATTGATTTATTGAACGGGATTGGTGGTTTGCCTGGAGTACAAAAACATACATTACAAGCTTTCTAAGAATGCGCTCATAATGTTTGTCGGGATAAATCCGCATCCTGGCTCATATATGAGAGGTGTGCCGTTCTCGAACAACAAGATGTTCTGGTACCTTCTTAGCAGGGCGGGGCTCATAGACGAGCCTGTGGAATTGCTCAAGGACGACAAAGAGCTCAGTAAGATGTATGAAAGCAGGTTTGCACAAGTATATAGGCTGAACTTCATAAACCTTGTGGACAGGCCGACTGTCGATGTATCGAAGCTCAAAAAAGGCGAGGAAGTGCATGGAATAGAGAGGATGCTGAGTGCGGCGAAGCGCTACAGGCCAAGGCTGGTGTGCTTTGTGGGGAAAGTGACTTATGAAACGTTCCGCAAAGGTGCAAACGCAACATACGGTTACAAGGGAGACTTGTTCGGCTCAAAGGTTTATCTATGCCATTTCCCAATAAGGGGCCCGGCATCAGTCAGGATAAGGGAGCTTAGAAAGATGATCAAAATAGCAAAAGCCCTGGATCTGAGAAGTTAGTTCACAAGAATGCCGACCGTACGGGGGTTGTATTTAGGATATTACTATATCGAATGCACGGTTTTATTATCTTAGATAATCATATACGCCTTCACGGCTCTTGAAAAGTAGCAATGTCAGTTTATTGCCATCTATTGCATAAACAAGTCTCTTATTGCCTACTCTCGCAGAAAAGGTGTTCTTTATATGGCGCAGGGGCTTGCCCACCAGGATGCCGCTTTTTAGTTGCTCTATTATCATGTTTATGCGCTTTATGTCCTCTTTACTGCTTTTTTTGTAATCCTTATCGAACTCACTTGTCGAAAAGAGTTCCATCGGGCTCACTTTCGCAGCGTAAATGCATGAACTTTTTCATTGCCAGACTTAATGTCTTTAAGAATTTTCTCGGCTGCTGCGCTGTATAGCTCATCATCGGTCAACCCATGCATCTGATCAAATTCAAACAAGGCAAGCCTTATTGCTTCCGTCTTTGTCTTGACGTAATTCTCCTCTACCATACGGTCTATTACCTCTTTACTGTACCCTTTAAGTTCTATGTTGATATTAGACACTGCAACACCCTTGCTTTTTATAATAATATATTATAACATTATAATATATATTGTTATGCCATTGCACTAAATTTATCTTTTCGTAGATTTAGCCACTGAGTTAAAAAAGCCAATATATAAGGCAAGGCAGGGGATAGACAAGAAATTGGATACCCCGCCGCTAGATTTATTTGAGAATTGGCACCTGATGTATGGAGAATG
>JAKAVJ010000031.1 GCA_021827525.1 Microcaldota archaeon | reverse complement strand
TACCTGGCTTGATGTCTCGTTGAAGTAAACCTGCTGGTCTGTCAGTGTGTAGCTTGGCGAGGATACTGAAACGCCGAGCACGCTCTTCGCCTGCGTTACGTTGGCAGGGAATACCTTCTGGGTTTGCGTGAACGCGAGGTTTCCTATTGCTGCTGCTATGTTGCCCGCTGCAACACCATCGCTTGGTTTTGCCAGAGATCCTACTACTACCTGCACTGTTGGGCTTCCTGCATTGTTTATTATCTGGACGTTACTTATAGTCACTGGGCTTGCGAACGCAAGACCGAATCCTAACAAAGCTGCGCCGGTTACAACGGCGGCTATCTTCTTTGCATTTAGACGTTTCACTTTCTCACCTAAACATTTGTTGATGATTATGAATGAATGAAAAGTATTTAAAGGGATATGTGTATTGTAAAGTCTTTTTTATATATAATCGTTTATAGTTCGTCAAATGCAGTAGTAGTCTTCTTTTATAAACGCAACGCTCCCTCGTAACGCATTCAACGCTGTGTTTTGAAGGATTTTTGATGCTGCACATGCATTTCCCATTGCGATATCGTTGCCGCTTAATGCCTTAACCGCTACCAAGTGTTATTCGCATTTATCGTATTTATAACCATCGCCTAAGCCTGCATAAGCCTTTTTATATATTTTTATTTGAGATTATGAGTGTTTAGGGGTTTATATGGAGTATACGGGGCATGCATTAACTGTTATAGTCGCGATGGCTGTGGTATCGGCGTTGGCATATTCTGCACTTTATATATTATACAGCACGAACCTTACCGGAGCGGCTGGCGTATCTGCAGGACAACCACTTGTAGCAAGGTTCTATGGCTATTCACCCCAGAGCTTCATAATCGTGAACACGTATGGTGAATTGAACAAGAGCTTCACGATCTCTTTCTGGATGTATCCAGAAAGGGTGGGCAACGGCGTCAACGGATCAGGATACTCCGAAGACGTGGTCGATGTTTATAACAATACGCCTACGGGCTTGCCGCAGACATACCTCGAATGGAGAGGCAACGGCATGTTCGACATCAATTTCTGCAGGTTTCACAGGCTGGGCTCGGTTGACTGCTCTGAGGAATACAACTATGAAAGATGGACAGACGAATGGGTGTATATAACCGAGGTGTATGACAATGGCACTTTCGCGGTCTATGCCGATGGAAAACCCATATATGGAAGCGCAGGCCTGGCGGACAGCAGAAATTCCACATGGGGGCCTGCAGTGAATAACATTGTAATAACAAACCCAGTAATATACATTTCGACATTCGAGTCTTACGCACCCTACCAGATGGACAATCCATTCGACGGCTACATTTCTGATGTGCAGATATACAAGGACATGCTGAATCCGGCGCAGATACAGAAGCTGTACAACGAGGGCCTCACTGGCAAGCCGTTGGCCAATGCCAATCTGTTCGGATGGTGGCCCTTGGATGGCAATGCGAATGGCTCATACGGCGGGTATAACGGTCACATATATGGCAACGTCACGTTCGTGCCTGCGCCCCGGCAAGGCACCTGAAGCTGCGCGTGCGGCGATTCGTCTTGCCGCAGATTCGCATAGCTTATGAAAATGCTTTGAAACGCTTTTCGAGCCAACTGCTAAATATATTACAGTTCAAACAGCATATTATTTGATGCTCTGGATTGCGCTCCATAGGCACGAGATACAATGTTTATGGGGGCGTGCAACTGATAGGGCTGCTTAACATATAGCATTTGTGCATTGGTTTTATGGAAGGCTTAGACAATCCTGATGGGGGCGTATTTGAGAATATCACCGAAAGGGTTGAAGAGGCAGTAGAAGGCGAGCCCCTTGGCGGAAAAGATGAGCCAAGCCGTGGCAGACGCGAGCACGGCGACGATGCGATCGAATCCTTTGCCAAAAGGTACAGGCTGTACATACTCGGCATAGCCGTATTGGCAATACTCGTAACAGGCATATACCTGCGAACCACGATGCTGCATTTCCAGGGATTCTTCGAGCCTGACGGCTTCTACCATTACGCAGTAATGATGCAGGCTGTGCACAACGGCTTCGCGATACCCCTGACAAACAGGCTTTCCGGCTATCCAACGCATTTCCCTGTCACAGAGCCGGACGGCCTTTACTACGTTACTCTAGTACCATATTACTTCCTGCGCTTCTTCGGCCTGTCCGTATATGGTATAGAGAGGGGAGTGCCTGTAGTGTTCGGCCTCCTTGATATTATAGCCACTTACTTCATAGTCAAGCGCATAGTGAACAACAAGTATCTCGCGGTGCTGGCAATGGCTCTCGTAGCTGCTTCTGGAGGCGACATTGCGAGAACCGCTGCTCTGGTGTATAGAGGGGACGGATTCATAACCATATTCCTGCTGATAGCTCTTCTGTTCGTGTTCGAGGCCCTCAGGATAGAGAGGGCAAATGACAGGAAGAAGTATTATTACATGATAGCTGCCGTAGTCGTCCTTGGCATAGGAACTGTGGTGTGGAACGGCGCGCCGTTCATAATAGTAGTATACATGCTCTCGATGCTGCTACTTGTGGTATACGGATTCATAAAGGCGAATAAGCAGCTACTGCGGGACGCTGCGATAATGTCGGCACTGCTCATAGTCGCGTATATAATACAGCATCTGTGGATGTACGCGTACTTCATCAGGGGTGATCAGGCCTTCTCAAGCTGGCACTTCTTCCTGTTCTACCTGCCCATTACAATAGGCGCTGCCTTGGCATATTATATAGTAGAGAAGCGCAACAGCAATGCCATGCTCACTCTGCTCGCAGGCAATGCAAAGAGCAGGCTATACGTCATAGTTATCGTGGCACTGGTGCTGATTGCAGCACTGTCTACGGTGTTCTACAGCTACTTCCTGAGGATTGCAGGGGGAGGCGGCTTGGTGATAGCGCACGGGTCGCTCAACAAGAGCATACAGGAGCTCACTCCCCCAACATTCGGCTTCCTCTGGGCGAGCTTCAACCTTGAGCTGTTCCTCGCGCCGTTCACTCTGCTGTTCTACATACTATTCAATTACGCATATGTCTCTTCGACGTTCAGCACCGCTTTCATCCCGGTGGTAGGCATGCTCATAGGATTACTGCTGTTCGCTGTCATTGCGCTCTACAGGAAGAGGATATTCACTGAGAAGCACTCCGATGAGTATTTCATAATAATACTCGCGTATTTCGCTGCGACAATGTACCTGCAGGCCAATGCTGTGAGGTTCAATTCGCTTGTTGCTGTGCCCATAGCTATCCTATCTGCCATTTCCATATACGCGATAGGCAGGTTCATATATGACAGAAAGGCGATGCTTTATGACGGGCTTAAGGCCGTCAACCTGTATTACCTGCTGATCATAATCGTGGTTGTGCTAATAGTGTATTACACCTACCTTGGAAGCAGCGCATTCGCCCAGGCCGACGGCATAGACCAGTATTTCCTCAACGCTACGGTATGGATGCGCAACAACACTCCGGCAAATGCAACATTCCTGACCATATGGCCGGATGGAAGCGTCATAGAGGGATGGGGCAATAGGACAAGCCTGACCGACAGTGTCGGTGGCCAGAACGGCCCTCTGATAGCAAGCTTCGCTCGCTTCCTCTTCAATGACAGCCCTGATTCTCAGTACCTGTACAGCGTTGGCAAGCCCGATTACATACTTGCCAGGCCTTACTGGTTCCAACTATCAGGAGGCATAGCCGAGGAGGGCAGCGTCAATACCTCGGGATACGGACTGGAGATAATGAATGCCTTGCAGCCTGTGTACAACAGCACTACCAATACCGATTACTACCAGTTCCTATCTAACGCTATAAAATCGCTTCTCATAGTGCACATAGCGGCGAACGGCACAAAGAGCATAGGAGCCTATATAGGAGCGCCGGGCGGCACATCATACGACCCGATAAACCGCGTGCTGTTCTACGACGAGCAGAGCGGCGCATATGCATTCTCAAACATATCTAACAAGTATGTCAACTACACCCTTTTCGTGCCTTACATGCCGACAAGCTCTGGCGTTAGCATATCGACAGGGATACTGCTCGGGCCGAAGCTGCTGGACAGCAACTTCTTCAAGCTGGTCATGCTCTGCACTGACGGGGCATCATGCCCGTATGACAACAGCAACGTTACTTTGACCCCGGTATATGTCAATCCGGATGCTAGGATATACAAGGTAACATACCTCAATGCGAACTACAGCTAGCCGCTTGCCATTGGTGCAGGTTGCAACGCTGCGTCAGTGTAATCTGCTTGCTAGCACACACCTTTTTCGCTGCACTAGCATAAAATTATATATTTGTTACAGAGCCATATTATAAGTGGGGGCGCAGCTGAATCAGCCCTTATGTACATAGGGTCGATCAATATGGATGAGGTAGCAAACCTGATATTGTCTGGCAGCATACTGATCATAGCGCTCGGGGCCCTGACCTTCGCTGCTCTGCTTTTCTTCAACATGCCCAAGCAAAGCGCAAGAGCGATATTTATCACTGTGCCTTCGCCCTATATCGGTAATGCATCAATAGGCGTGAGCATGGGATTCAGCATATACATGCACACGCAGGTAAGGCTGACCGTCAAAGGCAACGGCACCGATTTCGGAATCAGCATAGACAGGCCCGGAATACCTTACGGTGTGCCTATAGCCTCTTCTAATTCCACGCCTGCTGCCGGATCCGGCAGCCTTAATTCATCGGTACAGATAGCCGCTTTGAACACTTCTGGAGGCGGTGTTTCCATACCTAACGCCATCTATGAATCAGGCGCGTATTACGTCCTTGTGACGAGGCTTTATCCAAATACAACATACAGAGTAGGATTGCGCGGAAGCTCTGCGCCTGTTTGCGCCCCTGGGAGGGTATGCCCTGACTTTGTAATAGGAATAAACGATACGTACAACGTTACTACAGGGCCAAATGGCTCGATAGTGAACGTATCAATAAGCGTGCCGTAGTCCTGGCCCTTGCGCGGGCATAGCGGTTTGAGCAGTTCGCAGTGTTGCCGCGCTTCTTTACTCTCTATTTTGTATGCAGAATTTCACATATTTTTATGAATTCTTGCATATGAATAGAGATTTCAGCATATAGGGCGTGCGAATGCCTTGATGCCTACCTTGGCCTTGCCCAATGGCGCGATCAAGGCGTTTGGTCTCCTTACCAAGGAACTTCCTTGAGCTTGAGCTTGTGCGCTCCCATGTTTGTGAGCACGTGTAGCGCTCCTGTCAGCACTATCAGGAATATGATGCCATACACGTCTGGAAAATGCGCATAGCTCAATGGATACGCTATGATTAGGGCGAATATGAAGAAGCCGTACTGGTCCATTATCGGCAAGCTCTTGCCGGGCTTCATGCCGATCCTGCGCTTTATGAAGCTGCCCAGAAGGTCGCCGATGTTCGCGCCTATCGTAAGCATTACAGAAGCAAGAAGCATGTACGGCAGGAACAGTGCTTCTACTGCTCCTGCTGCTATTCCAGCGATTATGCTCGAAGCCGTGCCCCTTGTTGTTTTGTGGTCGCCGAATATCCTCTTGCCATTTATGCTCTTGCCTAAGTCAAGGGGCTTTCTTCCTCCGAATATCACCGGAGCGCCGTTGGCTGCATATGCCGGGAATATGAATATTATAGGGTATAGGACTATTGAATAAAGCCAGTATAACCACTCGGGCTGCATGCTCATGCCTTACTGCTTCAGCTCAAGCTTCTTCATCTCGACGCGGTTGAGCTGCGTTATGTGCTTCAGCTTCGCATAGAGGTCCGACTGCAGCTTGCCAGATACCACTTCGCTGACTATCGTATCGGCATCGTTCTCCCTGGCGTACTGCTCAAGGTACTGGTTGAGCTCCTTCCTTATGCCTATTATCCTCGCATGAGTCTCGCGGCTTGCGGTTACTACCAGCGGCTTCATGACCATCTGCATGCCGTCCTTCGTCGTGACCTTGAGTATCGAGTCGGAAAGGCTCCTGTACCTCCTTGCCAGGGAGCGCACGTAGCTGAAAAGCAGCTCTATCCTTATGAGCTTGAGCTGCGCCCTCTCGCCGTTCGCGCCAGTTATCCTGAAGAACACGTTGGCAAAGGAGTTCTGCGGGTTCTGCGTCAGCTTGTCAAGGCCCACGCGTATGTTCCTGCCTATTATTGCCTTCTCGTCGTTCGCCGGAAATTCGGCTATTAGCACGTCGTTGAAGGGCTTCGGCGCATATGCCGAGAACCATTTCTTGAGCTTCCATTTGTCCGATCCTTTCTGTGTAGCCATTCAATCACGCCTTGCCCTTTATAAGAAGCTCTGCTGTAGCAGGGTCGTACCTCCACTTTGCAGGGAGTACGCCTTTCCTTATGTAGTAGCTGGTTAATCTCCATATCTTTGATTCCGTGCGGTTGAGCCTCATGGCGCTGTGGGCGTCGCGCGTGTTCTTGTCTATGTGCTTCCTCATCCGCACCGCCTTCTTCATCAGGTCCATCATGTCAGGAGGTATATCGTTCTTGAAGCCCTTCTCATCGAGTATCTTGCCGAGGCGCTTGCCTGTGGCTTGGCGTATGTACTTGACGCCGTGCTCCCTCTTCAGTCGCTCCCCTATCTGCGCCGGGCCGGTGCCCTGCTTAGCGTATTCCGTAATAAGCTCTTCTATCTTCTCTTTTGACAGCTCGCCCGAGCCATTGCCTAAATCCTTCTCGTCAAGCACAGGCTTCCTCGATTTTGACTTGCCATGCTTCCTAGTATGCATCCTAGCCATTCAATTTACCTTTTTCAGTGTTATATAAGCGTGATCCGTTCCGGGCAGAAGCGCCACTCAATATGTTTCATGGCAAACTATAAAAATCATGCCTCTATCGTTGTGCTGTAGTCATTCGACTTCGAAAGCCTGAGCGCCTTCGCGTTGCAGATGCCCTTGAGCTCCGCCTCCGAAGCGGCAACAACGCTATAATATGCTTCAGGAACATTTATATTTATAGCTGATATTTCCTTGTTGAGCGATAGCTTCATGCCAGATTTCGCCTTCCTCACGTCCGAGACTATGATGTTCAGGAATGCGCCTGCATCCTCGTAATCTATGTCTACGATGTTGTTCGCGAATATGACGCCGTTTATCACGTAGTCGGCCTTGCCGGCCCTCTCCTTGTATTCTGGCATGCTCTGCGCGAATATGCTTGTATTGTTGTCGAGCAGGCGGAATAACTCCTCGGATATGAAAGGCATCACGGGCGCGAGCATCTTGAGCGAATTCTCCAGAACGTACTTCAGCGTGAATGCAGCAGTGGAGGCGCTCTGCTTCATCTTGCCTGTCTTGTCGTATACCCTGTACTTTACGTCTTCCAAATAATAGTCGCAGAACTCGTGCCAGTAGAAATTGACGAGCTTCGACATCGCTGTGTAAAGGTCCATGGAATCGTACGCAGCCCTGACCTCCTTTATGGTCGCGTTTAGCCTGTTTGTTATCCACACGTCGAACACGCCCATGTGCTTCTCGGCGTTCGAAAGGTCGCGGGGAGCTCCGTCCTCGGCCAGGGCATTCTTCACGAACAGCGCTGAATTGTAGAGCTTGTTGGCGAACGACTTTGTATAGTCGAGGTCCTCATACCTGAACACCTTGTCCTTGCCTGCGCTGCCGCTCAGCGCCACCCAAAGCCTCACTGCATCTATGCCGTACTTGTCAATCAGCTCCTTGGGGTTTATGCCATTGCCCAGGCTCTTGTGCATCTCCTTCCCGTCAGTGCCGAGTATCATGCCGTGCACGAGTATCTTCTCGAACGGCTTCGAGTCCATAAGCGCCCAGTTCCTGAATATTGTGTAGAACGTCCACGTCCTCACTATGTCTGTTCCCTGTATGCGGAACGTTGCCGGATAAGCCTTCGCGAAGAGCTTCTTGTTGTCTGGCCATCCCGCCACGACCATAGGGGTTATTGACGAATCAGCCCATACGTCGCACGTGTTCTTCTCCCCAACTATGTCAGTGCTTCCGCACTTCGGGCATTTGGAGACCTTTGACGGCTCTATCGCCGGATTGACGGGCAGGTCCTCCTCTCTCGGAGGTATTATTGCGCCGCAGGAGTTGCAGTACCAGAATGGCAGCGGAGTGCCGAAGACCCTGTTCCTTGATATGCTCCAGTCCCACTCTATGTAGTTCGCCCAGTCGATGAGCCTCTGCTTCGTAGATTCCGGTATCCATGTTATGCTGTCTGATGATTCCTTTATCCTGTCCGCGTATTCCTTCGTCTTTATGAACCACTGCACCGATGATATGAGCTCTATCGGCGTTCCGCAGCGGTCGTGTATCTTCACTGTTTGGATGGTCTTTTCGCGTTTGACAAGAAGCCCCATTCCGTCCAGCTCCTTTATTATCGCATCGCCTGCATCCTTCGATGGCATGCCGGTGAACTTGCCTGCGTTCTTCAGCCTGCCCCTCTCGTCCAGTGCGTCTATGAATGCGAGCTTGTGCTTGTAAAACATCATCACGTCGTTCTTGTCTCCGTACGTGCACACCATCTCCGCGCCTGTGCCGAAGTCCTTGTCGACAAGGTCATCCGCTATTACGCTTACCTTGTTGCCGAATATCGGCACCTCCGCCTTCTTGCCTATCATGTGCTTGTACCTGCTGTCAGATGGATTTACCGCTATCGCTACGCACGCGTGCATCAGCTCGGGCCTTGTAGTTGCTATCTCTATGCCTGCATCGCCCATCTTGAAGTTAATGTAGTTGAGATACGTCTCCCTCTCGAGGTCGTTTATCTCCTCCCTAGCTATCGATGTGTTGCAGTGGGGGCACCATTCTACCGGATGGTTGCCCCTGTATATGAAGCCCTTCTCGTGCATTTTCAGCAACGACAACTGCACCTTCCTCCTGTATTCAGGGGACATGGTCACGTATTCGCGGCTGTCGTCGAAGCTTGCGCCCATGGAGAGCATCTGCTTCCTCATCGCCTGCATGTTTGCCGTGGCTATGTCGACGCATTTGCTGTAGAATTCTTCGCGGCCGAGTCCTTTGCCATATTTATTCTCGACCTGCATCTCTGTAGGGAATCCTTGAGTGTCCCAGCCCACGGGATAGAGAACGTTGTAGCCCGACATCCTCATGTACCTTGCTATCGAATCGACATAGGATACCCAGTACGCCTGGCCCATGTGGAGCTCTCCGCTTGTGAAAGGCGGAGGCGTATCTATGACGCACAGCGGCCTGGTCTCATCATCCTCCTTGAACACGAACAGCGCGCTCTCCTTCCAGTACGCCATCCATTCCTCCGTGCTTTTGGTATACATAGACATGGAAAACCCTGAGCATTTTTATGGGGCCTATAGCTTCCCCAGATAAGTAGTTAATAAAAAATAAAAAATAAAGAGCATGCGCCTTCTCTTAAGGTAAACTCGCAGCCTACTGTATTATCTCTCCTATTGCGAACCTCGGCTTTACCTCGACGATCTTTACCTTGACCTCGTCGCCCTTCTTTGCGCCCTTCACGAAGATCACGAAACGGTCCTTCCTTGCTATTCCGTCTCCCTTCTCGGCTACTTCCTCTATCTTCAGCGTTACCTCGTCGCCAACCTTCACAGGCTTTGGTGAGAAGTAATCTGGGTTCATCCTCATGCCGGACCTTTCTCCGCGGCGTTCACGCCTCTCTTCATTCATTCCTCGTCCTTCATTATCTCCTTCTTCGTTCATCAAATCCGTACTCAATACGTAGAATTAGCTTTCCGCGTTACTACATATCATTTTATATAGGGGCGCCTCAGATTTATAATACTTTCTGATTTTCCCTTTGATGGTGAGGCTTTTGATTGCGGTCACAGGTCTTCCACATCTGCGCTGCCCTTTATGAAGCTGCCGTTCTGCAGCTCTTCGTAGGCCTTTACCAGCTCTTCCCTGGTGTTCATCACTATCGGCCCGTACCACGCTATCCTCTCCCTCAGAGGTATGCCGGTTAGCAGAAGCGCTTCGGTATTTCTCTCTTCCGCAACGAAAGATACGGAATCTCCGCTCCTGCCGAATGTTGCTGCCGCTCCGGCAGCGATGCTCCTGTCCCTGTCGAGCTTTAGCCTGCCGCTGATGACGTATATGAGTGCAGTCCTGGCGCTTTCTATGTATGACTCGTAAGAGCTGCCCAGGGGCATAGAGATATGATAGTACTCTATCGGATTCGAAAGGCCTTTAACTGGTCCTTCTGCATCGCCAAGCCTGCCGGCAACCACCTTTACACGTATGCCGTTCGGCATTTTAACCTCTGGAGCATCATTCTTGCCTACGTTCCTGTAAACCGGCGCCTGCATCTTCGACGCCCTAGGCAGGTTGACCCACAGCTGCATGCCCTTGTTGCCATTCGGATCGACTTCGGGCATCTCCTCATGAAATATCCCACTGCCTGCAGTCATCCACTGTATCTCTCCGCTGCCTATGGTGCCGGATACCCCGGTGCTATCCCTGTGCTTTACCTTGCCATCCAGCACGTACGTCACTGTTTCTATGCCGCGATGCGGATGCCACGGGAAGCCTTTCTCATAGTCCTTCCTGTCCTTCGACCCGAAATTGTCCAGCAGCAAGAATGGATCCGTATACGCTGCGGAATCCTGACCGCCGAACACTCTGTGCAACTTTACTCCTGCGCCGTCCTGCGTATCGTATCCTTCGAATATAGCCTCTATGTTTCTTCTCATAGTGTGATATGTGGCGCTATACATATTTATAGTTAATACTGTGCGTTTTTTACTGCCATATGCTTTGTTATACGCCGTCAGCGCATGCGCTTCAGCGCCTCCCTGTACACCACATAGAGGAGCGGCGCGTATTTGTGGCCTGATGCCTTGTATAGATAATTATCAAAAATGATAATTTATTGCACAAAGTATAAGAATGTTGCTGCGCATATCAATAATATGAACTCACGCCAATTGATTGGCCTTTTTAACGATAAAGGCATTCATGTATTCACTCTGAACGATGTGGTGCGCATGACAGGCGTTAGCAGGGATTACGCCCGGCTATTTGCCTCGAGGCTGGTCAATAGAGGCGTAATACATAGGGCCATTAGGGGGCATTATTATACAGACAATGCTACCATGATGGAAATATCTTCAAATCTGCTTTTCCCTTCGTATATCAGCCTTATGCCTGCCCTATATTATTATGGCTTCACAACGCAGCAATCGGATGTCATGGATGTGATAACCACTAAAAGGCATAAGGATGTTATTACGGATCTTGGCCGTGTAAAATTTCATACCCTTGATGTAAAGAGGATGTTTGGCTATTATAGGACACCGAACAATATATTCGTTGCAGAACCTGAGAAGGCAATCGCAGATTCGTTATTTCTTGGCATACCGCAATACGGGTATGTAGAAGAGGCTTTCGAGAGAGCGTCTAAAAGAGGCGCGCTAAACATGGGTAAGCTAGCGGCATATGCAGAAAAGATGCAGTCAAGAACGCTAGACAAAAGAATGAATGAACTGAAGCGCAGCGTACGTGATAACAAGGTGTAAAGGTGGCTGAAATAGATGTTTGGAAGGATTATGCAAGACGGCTTGGCATGCCTTTCCCAGAAGAAGCGGAAAAGGATTACCTCCAGGAGATAATGCTTAGGGAAATTTATGCGTCAATAGGAAGGGAATTGGTATTTAGAGGAGGGACGGCCATATCAAAATTATATGCTTCAGGCAGATTTTCGGAAGACTTGGATTTCATAATAGATAGACAAGCTGGCGCCACAGCAAGCAAAACGGTTGATAAAATTGAAGGCGCGATAAAAAACATTGGTAACTATTTCAATGTGTCCTATGAAAAGGAGCAGTATAAGGACATGGTAGAGTTTATCGTAACCATATATGGCCCTTTATACAGGGCAAGTGGCAACAACGCAGCTAAGCAGCGGATAGGTATAGATATCAATATGTACGAGAAGTGCCTGCTGCGGCCTCTTGCTTTGCAGAGGATGCCGGTTTACACGGACATTGGCGCGTACTCGCTAATTGCGGAAACTGCCGAGGAGCTGCTGGCTGACAAAGTAAAAGCTGCAATAGAGAGGCGGGCCAAGCATAGAACAGTGTTCGTTCGCGACATATATGATGTGTGGTTCTTGATAGCCAAGAATGGGCTCGGGATAGATGAAAAACTTGTCTCTAAGAAGATGGAGATGTATGGAATAATGCCCTTTAGCGCTGAGGATTTTGGCGAATGCGTCAAGGAAGCGGAGAAGTATTGGGTCAAGGAACTTGGCAGGATAATGCTCGCTCCGCCGAAGTATGAGGATGCGAGCGCGGACATATTCAAGGCAATATCCTGATGGGCATAGTGGCACTTGCCATCAGTGCATGCGCTTCAGCGCCTCCCTGTATACCACATAGAGGAGCAGCGCGAACACGCCCAATGCAGACATGAGGATGACGGCGTTGTTCGCGTATGTTGATACGTAGAACCCGAAGAGCATGAGGACAAGATTCCATATGAATGCCCCCGCTATTGAGTATGCGAAGAACTGCTTCTTGTCCATCCTTGTGAACCCTGCCGGGAAGCTCATTAGCGTCCTCAGCACTGGGATGAGCCTCGTTATGAACACAGCCGCAACGCCATTCCTCTCGAACCACTTGTCGAATGAATCCAGCTTCTCCTTGCTTATGCGGAACCTGTGCAGGTGCTTGTACACTATGTCCTTGCCTATGTAGTAGCCTATGTAATAGTCAACGGCAAGGCCGAGTATGCTGCCTGCAAGCGCGGCGAGGAATGCGAACCAGAAGTTGAAGAAGCCTGCATGCGACAGCGCGCCTGCAAGGGGCATAACAACCTCGCTTGGCACGGGTATCGATGAGCTCTCCAGCGCCATCGCTATGAACAGAGCCATGTATCCGTAGGCATGTATGAACTGCTCTATTATGGATGTCGAGCCCGATACGAGCTGCATCAATGAAGAGATTATGCTGAAGAGCATGGAATCCACATTCTTTTATAATTCTTGCTAGATAAGTAATAAAAAGGTAGTTCATTGAAGATAGTAAAATTCAGGGATAGCGAGAACACCCTCATAGTGAGGCTCGACACGCTCGACGACCTTTGGGCGGTTCAGCGCATCGTCTTTCCGCAGGACCTGGTAAAGTCGAAGAGCCTGAGGAGGTTCAAGCCGATGGAGGGGTCCAAGGGAGAGCTCAAGGAGGTAACCATAAGGATAAGGGTCGAGAAGGTCGAGTTCGACAAGGCTTCGCAGACCGTCAGGTTCATTGGCACGATAGTCGAAGGAAGGCCTATAGAGTACATAAGGCTGAACAGCCACCACACGCTGAACATAACGCAGGGGGATGTGATAGAGATAACGAAGGCGCAATGGCACGGCTACTTGATGGACGTGGTAAGAAATGCGGTCGAAGCGACTAGGAGGCCCAAGCTAGGCATAATCGCTATGGACGATGAGAAGACCCTTTTCGCCTACATACTGGGCTACGGGATAGAGTTCGGCAACGAGATATACAGCGGCCTGAGCAAGAGGCTGTCAAACAAGGACTTCCAGGAGGCGCTGAAGAAGTACTTCGAAAGCGTCGAGGGCATGATAACCAACATGGAGGTCGATACGATAATCATAGCGGGGCCGGGATTCACTAAGGACGATTTCAAGAAGTACATGGACGATACGGGATTCACGAAGAAAATGGGCAAGAAGCTGCTCTATTTCAACATAAGCAACGTGGAGCGCTCCGGCGTTTATGAACTGATAAAGAGCGAGGACGTAGCCAAGGTGCTGCACGGCGAAGCTATAAGAAAGGAGTTCATGCTCATGGAGGAATTCCTCAGGGGGCTGGCTTCGGGCAGCTCCAAATACGGAATTGAAAACGTAAGCAATGCGGTATCTGGTTATGAAGCCAAGGCCGTGCTTGTGAACGACAGCGCCCTAAGCGAGCCGAACATGCAGAAGCTCCTCGAATCGGCAGAAAAGAACAAGATTGAGGTAGTTGTGTTCAACTCCGATGACGAAGTGGGAAGGCAGCTGCACTCGTTCAAGGACATCGCATGCATATGAATGCTTGCTAATGCGCCTAAGCCGATCATCTGTCCATCCTTCTTATAAGATCGGCATCATGCGACATTGTGTCTTCTATTATCTGGACGCGGCCATCGTCTTTGTCACCGACTCTGAACAGCCTAATCATCGTGCCGCCAGGCAGCACTTGGTCGTATTTTATCCAGACAGTGCCTTCTATTGTGTGCGCATGGAAGCATGAATTGCGCGATTCGTTCTTCAGGACCTTGCGCAATACCATTTCGTGCACGGTTATGGACAGTTCACTCGATTTCGTCGCGCGCGCTTGCGCCAGCCTTAGCACATCCGTAAAGTCGGCAATCTTGTCCTCATCTAAGTCTATGCTTTTCGCCATTCAATCACGCATTTGTACCTTACATGATTATTTGACTTTGCCAGTTATAAATATTTATGGTAGCATGCTTGCATAAACGAAATCTATCGGAAGCTAATATGTCATAATATTTGTTGCTTGATTCAAGAGGCTTTTGAGCTGGGAATACAGGTTAGTTTTAAATCTGTTTAAGTTTTTCATGATACTCCTGCTTCTGCAATAAATATGAAGTATGCAAGAAAAGTAAAGATAAACCACGCTATGAAAAAGACCAAATATTTGCTACCTTTGCTTTTTCCCATA
>JAKAVJ010000023.1 GCA_021827525.1 Microcaldota archaeon | reverse complement strand
GCAATTGCGCCTGCACCGTCTGGTACTCCTTTGTCATCTTTTCGAGTTCTTCGCGTTCCATAATATCACTTGACAGCAATAGTCACATATAGTATGCACGGGAGATATTTTATTACTTCTTTGCTCCCGGCTTGAAGTGCCTTATATGCTTGACAAAGGGCAGGCCTGTTGCCTTAATTAGCTTGTTGTCTGCGGTGTATAGGTCTGCATCCATTGCTTTTGCCAAGGCAACATAGCTCGCATCATAGAAGGAGATATCGTAGCGCAGCGATATCTCAGTGGCCAAGTATGCTATTTCGCCGTTTATATCAAGCCACTTGAAATCAAAGTTTACCATTGATTCTATTATGGCCTTGATTTCGCTCTCGGTAAATTTTTTTGCTCGCGAGTATCTTGCTCCATTTATAACTTCATACAACAATAATGAAGGTTCTAAAAGCTCAATTTCTTTGCGCGCAAAGACCTCCATCAGGGAGCGCGCCTGTTTGGAGTACAGTTCATTTATGAAGAATTTTATTATTACGCTAGCGTCAGCGACTATGCGTTCCATATCTCGCATCCCTAAATTTCCTTATTATAGAGGTAGTATCAGTATTCTTTCTCTTTTGCGAATTGAATACCTTGTCTGCAAGTATTACCGCCAATGTGGGGTTCTTTTCTTCGCTTATTCTTTCCTTTATGAAATTGCGGATTTCGTTAGACCAATTAATGTGTATCTTATTCATTCTCTCCTTAGTGTGCCTATCGAGCTTAATTAGCATAGCGGTTCCGTCAGCCATAAAATCATTAGTATATACTGTATATACAAGATATATAAAACTTGCTGGCCGCGCAAGCTACTTGTCTATCTCCGCCATCACGACGTCTATGCTGCCCAGTATGGCGAAAAGGTCCGCAAACTTCTCGTCTTTGCAGAGCATGGGAAGAAGGGACAGGTTTATGTATGCAGGCGACCTCAGGGCTATCCTGAAAGGCCTCTGCTTGTCCGGTACCATGTATATTATCCCGTTGCCCCTTGGCAGCTCGCGCTCCATGAACACCGGGTCGGGCTTGGCCTGCTGACCTATGAGCTTTATTGGCTGGCCCGCTACGCTACCTTCTGGCATCATGTCCAGCGCCTGCCTTATTATCTTTATGCTCTCCTGCATCTCCCTGAACCTTACCCTGTACCTGCTGAACGCGTCGCCTCCTGATTCGACAGGAACCGTGAACTTGACCTTGTCGTATATGTAGTACGGGAAGTTCTTCCTCACATCGTATTCAACTCCTGATGCCCTGAGAACCGGGCCTGTAGCTCCGTACGCGAGTGCATCCGCCTTGTTCAGCTTTCCAACTCCTTTCGTCCTTTCCTTGAATATGTCGTTTGCGTCAAGCATGTCTGTATACTCGGCAATCTTGGGCTCCAGGTAGTCTGCAAGCTTGTATCCCCTGTCCTTGAAGTCCTGGGGCAGCTCGCGCGACAGCCCTCCGAGGCGCAGGTTGACGTAGAACATCCTGCTGCCCGTCATGTCTTCCAGGTACTTGAGCACTGCGGCTCTCTCCCTGAACGTCCACATGAAAAGTGTGAACATCTGGCCAAGGTCGTTGGCGAACGTGCCAAGCCAGAGGAGGTGGCTGGCTATCCTCTGATACTCGAGCAGTATTACCCTGGCGTATTGCGCTGCTTCCTTTACCTCAACGCCAAGCGCCTTCTCCACCGATGCAACATACAGGTCGTCCCATGCCATCGGTGCAGCATAATCAAGCTTCTCTGTGTATGATGGGTTCTGCATGTACATCCTGGTCTCCATAAGCTTCTCCACGCCCCTGTGCAGGAAGCCTATATGCGGCTCCACGTCCTTTATCGTATCGCCATCAACATCAACAACGAGCCTCAGGACTCCGTGCGTGCTGGGATGTATAGGCCCTACGTTGATCCTCATCGTTGCCATTCTATCGCTTCTTGTAGTCTGTGCCCCATTGGTAATCCTTTCTCAAAGGATAAATGTCGCCGTTCCATTCCTCCAGTAGCAGCTTTTTCGTCTTCCTGTTCGTGAACTTTATCCCGAACATCTCCGCCGCTTCGCGCTCATACCAATTTGCAGAAGGGTATATGACCATGACGCTCTCTATCTTAGGCGCCTTGGCGTCGATCTGCACCTTGACGAGCTCATCCTGGTTCTTCGACGTGCTGTAGAGCACGTAGTCCATTTCCATGTGGTCCGTATAGTCCACCGCGAATATGAACTTGAGGACGTCATAGCCTGAAGTCTTCAGCCCTTCTAGGGTTTTCAGTAATGCTTCTCTCTTTATCTCCTGCACTTTTACCACCTACCTTTTCCTGCAGCTTCATGAGCGCGCCGAACAGGTTCTCGGGCTTCGGAGGGCATCCGACTGCATATACATCCACAGGAAGCACCTGATCTATGCCCTTTATTATGTTGTAGCTTTCCCACCACGGGCCTCCGGATGTCGCGCACTCGCCATATGCGACCACGTATCTCGGCTTAGCCATCTGCTCATAAAGCCTCTTTATCCTTGGAATCATTGACTTGGTGACCCACCCCGCAACGATCATTACGTCGCACTGCCTCGGCGTGCCCCTGAATAGAAGATATCCCTTCCTCTCTGCATCTATCCTCGATGCGCCGAAGTCCATGAGCTCCATTGCGCAGCATGCAAGGCCGAACTGCAGGGGCCAGAGCGAATTCGTGCGGCTCCAGTTTACCATCTTCTTGGCTATCGCCTGCGTTGCGTCGCTGAGCTTCGTGAACATGACGTTGTTGTTCATCTTGTACTTCTTGAGCGAATCCATGGTGAGCTGCGTCATTTCTGCCTCAGCGTTCATCAGCTCTTCCTGCGTATACGGCGCTTCTTGTGCATCAGGCATTTCTACCACGTATCAGCTTATAGCTTATAAACACGAATATCAGCGAGAATATCGGCAGCGTTATGTAAAGTATGTCGGTCGTGTATGCCATGGACCCCGAAGCCACTGACCAGACAAGCATTATGACTGCCACTATCTCGAAAGGCAGGAATGCCGTGAAATACGGCAGGTATTCATTGTCGATGTCGCGGCTGCTTCCCATAGTAGCTTCTGCGCTTTCGTATGGGGCGTTCTTCGCCTTGTTGCCTGGAACCCTTGGCCTCAGCAGTTTTGATGTTAGCAAAAATGCTCCTGGTATGAATAGGGCGAAGGCGATAAAGAATATCAGCGCTATGTATGTGTAGAGCATTGCATGGCCACGTGGGTTTATACCAATAACCAGTTACTCTTTATTATTTTTTATTAGTTTGTGTGCATAGCTTATTTCAGTATACACAGAAGGATTGAACGCATGGCCTATTTAGTGTATTCGAAGGGGGATGGATTTGCCAGCAGGGCAGCTGAGATGCTTAGGGACGATGCAGGCTTCTCCGATGCGCCTGATATAAGGGGGCTGCGCCATTTCGCATCTGGCAGGATAGACATGCTGGAACTTGGCAAGAGCCCTGTTTATGCCGATTGGCTCGACGAGATCGGCGCTGATGAGATAGTGTTCATAAGCAGGCACTCAAGCTCGAAAGGCATTATATCGTTCACTGCACATGCAGAGGGCAATTGGAACGGGAAGAATGACTTAGGAGGAAAGCCTCATGCGCTCAGCGTCGCTTCTCCGGGCCTGATGATATCTTTCCTGAAAGCGATGAAGGGCTTCGCTGAAGGCATTGAAGTAGTGTACGAGGCCACGCACCACGGTCCTCTGCTCAATACGCCTTCCTGCTTCGTCGAATTGGGGCCCGATGCAGTGATAAATGAAAGAGATAGGGAAGAGCTGCTGCACAGGCTGTCAAAGGGCGTGTATTCTATGCTATATGATGACAGCGCACAATATGACAAGGCAGCAATAGGGATCGGAGGCATGCACTATTCTGCGAAATTCACCAAGTACGCGTTGGAGGGCAAATACGCTTTCTCGCACATAATGTCAAAGTATTATGTTGATGAAGTGGAAATGCTGCAGGCTGCAATAGATAGAAGCACGATAAAGCCCGACACTGCCGTTATAGAATGGAAAAGCATAAATGCTGTGTCTAGAAATAGGATATTGGCAAAGCTTGAAGACCTGGGTATGGACTATGAAAGGGTTTGAATTGCTCCTTGCTGGAATCGTCGTGGTGGTGATAGCTGCAGGCATGCCTAATGCCCAGTACTGGTTCCAATCCGGGGCGATAGGCTCTCAAAACGCATCGTTCAACAACGGCGTGAGCGCCTTAATACAGACCATATACCCGCAGAGCGACATCAATGGATCCTTCGGCTTTTGGATAGGTGAAACGCTGAGCAATGGCGCGTTCGCGCAAGTCGGGTATGAAGTCCCGAATGCGACTGCGACCTATCCAGAATCATGCAACACGTCAGGATGCACAGGAAGCGTGGTGTTACATGCTGGCATACCCATATGGTTCTGGGAATATTTCCCTGCAGGAGGGCCTAGCAGCGGTTTCTACGGGGGCGTGGGCCAGAACGATTCTGTAGGGCCCAATGGGAGCTTCAATAGGTTTTCATTTGAATCATTTGGGAATACCTGGTACTTCTACATGAATGGCAAGGTGCTTGGCAGCGTAGACCTAGGCACGCCAAACTCTGGGGCTTTCACGCCAACCGCTTTCGCCGAGTATGCCGATACATATGACAATAGCGCTTACATGAAACCGGTCATATTCAGCAACCTCAGCATATACAAGAACGGGATACTTCAACCAGTGCCCGAGGCATATACATACGTAGGGTATGGAAAGGGAAGCGATACAGCGTTGCCGAATCCGTACGGCGTTGAGGAGATAGGCAACAGGGTTAACTATTTCGAGGTCGGGTCTGGACTGCCCCTGTACAATGGCACGGTCTTGTGGCGCGAAGGGTTCTACCTGCATATTGATTCGGAGTATAATGTTTCTGGAAGCGGGGAGTACATGTCGGCCTCTTCGGTAAGGATAAGCGCGCCGCAGGCGATAAGCTTGGGCACTGGCAAGAGGGCCTTGTTTGCAGGATGGAAGGGATATGGGCCAGGCTCATACACGGGCAGCTCCGCCAATGCGACAGTCTACATGGCCGGCAACATCACTGAGCAGGCAGAGTGGAAGACGCAGTATTATGTTAATGTGACCACACCGTACGGCAATACATACGGGAGCGGATGGTATTATAATGGGAGCGTTGACACGATAGGGGTACCCAATATAGTGACAACAATAGGGTATGGCGCCAGGGCATATTTCGCTGGATGGAGCAACGGCGCAAAATCCCTCTATTTCGTCACGTCCGTTACACACAGCCTAAACGTGAGTGCTGAATGGGACATACAGTACCTAGTATCGGCCAGCACGCCGTACGGCAATGCGTCAGGGAGCGGATGGTATTATAATGGGAGCGTTGCGCATGTTTATCTGAGTGAGCCGTACATTTATGTAAATTCTTCGACAAGGATAGCGTTCGTATCTTGGAGCGGCGTATATGCGAACAGCAGCATAAATGTAACAGTCACCAAACCGCTGGCGCTAAATGCCGAATACAGCAAGCAGTACCTTGTCGATATATCTGCGCTCAACAGCTACGGCAATATTATAAACGTGACAAGCTTCAATTCGTCTTTCGGAATAATAAATACGACGCCATACATAGACGTGGGAAACAGATTGTACCTGTTCTCAGCGTATTACAAGGGGGCGCATATGCCTATCAATTACTCGTATAGCATAGTTGCGCCGATGAGCATCAACGTAACCCTGCCAGTGTATGATGTTGCCATACACACCATGAGCTTTCTTGGTACACCTGTGAACGCTACGGTGAGCTTGTCTTTCTACAACGGCACAAGCCTTAATTTCAGCACTGGTGCAGGAGGCAACCTAACGCTGCTAAATGTACCGCTTGGCTATGCATATGGCTATGCAAAATATTTGGGCTTCATGTCACCCGTATATGTTTCTGGAGGCAAGGCCGTGACCCTGTTCTTTATAACCGTGCTGTTCGCAGTCGTAGTATCAGCAGCGATAATTGTAATAGCGGTGCTTATCGCGCGCCTGAGAATGGGTATGAAGAGGCAGAAAGGATAAGGAACCGGTGCTGTCAACTGATATTTATGGCAAACAATGTCTTCGGCTCGTTTTTGAAGGGTCATGAAAGTTTCACCGAGATACAGCGGCTCTCCATACCGCACATAGCGGCGGGAGAGAACTGCCTAGTCATAGCTCCAACGGGCTCGGGGAAGACAGAAGCAGTAATGCTGCCGATTCTTGAAAGGGTATCAGAGTATAGAGGAAGCACAGGCATACAGGTTATTTATATAACGCCGCTCAGGGCGCTCAACAGGGACATGCTCAAGCGCATGGTTGACATGTGCAAGAGCGAGGGCATAACAATTGGAGTGAGGCATGGAGATACAAAGCAGAGCGAGCGCGTTAAGCAGTCGAAGTCGGCGCCCAATATAATTATAACCACCCCTGAGACGCTCCAGAGCATACTCGTTAATAGGCATTTCAGGAATGCTTTGAAGAATGTGAAGGCAGTAGTTGTAGACGAAATTCACGAAGTATATGGTACTAAGAGGGGTGCGCAGTTGAGCCTTGCCCTTGAGAGGCTGGAAGTGCATTCCGAGGGCTTCCAGAGGGTAGGCATAAGCGCGACAGTGGGTAACCCGGATACAGTTGCGAAGTTCCTCTGCGGAACTAGAAGGTACTCTATTATATCGTCAAACGTAAAGAAGGGCATGGAAGTCAGGATAGAGATGCCTGACAAGGAAAGCTTTGGAGTAGGGAGCGCTGCGGAAAGATTTGGTCTTGACAAGCAGTCTGCTGCACGCTTATCAAGGATAGCGGGCCTGATAAAAGGCTCTAAGTCGACTCTCATCTTTGCGAACACGAGACAGGTCGCCGAGGCGGTAGGGAGCCGCCTGAAATATATGGACAACGAGCATAGCTTCGGAGGCATAGGCATACACCATGGCTCTCTTGACAGTGACGAACGGGTCAGTATAGAGAACAACTTCAAGGATGGGGCGATAAGGAGCGTAATAGCAACCAGCTCGCTTGAGCTCGGTATAGACATAGGCAGCGTTGATCTTGTCCTGCAATACGGATCCCCAAGGCAGACGCTAAGGCTGATACAGAGAGTAGGGAGGAGCGGGCACAGGGTAGGCAGGAAATCATACGGGGTCATAATAGCCACCAATCCCATAGACGCGATAGAGTCGATAGCAGTAGCAGACAATATGGAGAAGGGCTTGATAGAGGAGGCGAAGGTAGAGAGCAATGCGCTTGATGTCCTCATGCACCAGATATGCGGCATGTGCCTCGACAATGCCGAGGGGATAAGCAAGACGGATGCGCTCAGTGTGATAAGAAGATCATATGCCTACTCAGGCTTGAGCGATGTGGATTTTGACGACGTGCTAGGCTTCATGGTGGCACACAAGCACATAATAGTGCACAACGGCGTGATATCCGGAGTCAACGGCACGCTGCTCTTCTATTACAGGCACCTGAGCTTCATATCGGAGAACAAGAGCTACATGGTGAAGGATGCGCACACCAACAGGGTCATATCCAGCCTGGACGAGAGATTCGTCGTGAACAACATAGAGGACGGCACAGTATTCATAACCAAAGGCCTTCCATGGAAGGTACTGAGCGTCGATGAGAATATGATATATGTAGAGGCGAGCGACAGGTTCGAAGCGGCTGTGCCTGATTGGAGCGGCTCCGACATACCGGTCTATAGGTCAGTCGCATCCGTGGTATTCCGCTTCTTCGAAGACGGCGGCTTGGGAAGCATTGATTTTGTAGACAGCCAATTGAAGCGCAGGATCGATGATTTCATAAGGCAACAGAATGACTCGGTAAGGCTGGCGAGCGAGGGCATATCCATAGAGAAGTCGGGCGACAATACCGCTATATACTGCGCCGCAGGAACCTTGGCCAACGAAGCGCTGTCTAGGCTGCTTGTGCATATGCTGACAGCGAGGTATGGCAAGAGCGTTGTCATGAAGTCAACGCCGTATATGATATTCTTCGAGTTTGACGAAAGCGTGGATTTCGGTGCGCTGATAAAGAGCATCACGCCAGATAGCGTAGACGGACTGCTTAAGAGCGCGATAAAGGACAGCGACCTGTTCAGGTATGAATTCGTCACAGTGGCAAAGTTCTTCGGTGTAATTGATAGGGACGCAAGCATATCCAAATCCATGGCTAAACGGGTAATGCGCATGCTTGAAGATACTCCCGTATATAGGGAGGCGATGCGAGAGCTGATGCAGAACTACTTTGATATAGAAACGCTGAAGAAGTTCCTCAAGGATGTCTCTGGTAAAAGGATACTGCAGGTAGAGACAGACAGCCTATCCATATTTGCCTCGACGCTCCTTGAAGCGACGTATAACGCAAAAGAGCTCGTCCTTCCAGTAACGCCGAGCAGCGTCGTGCTTGACTCCTTTATCGATTCAATACTGGAGAAGAACGTTGCGCTGATATGCACGTACTGCGGCTTCAAGTTCACAAGGAAACTGAGACAAATAAAGGACATGAAGAAGATAGAATGCCCAAACTGCAAGAGCCCGATGGTGGCGAGGCAGAGCGAATCCCATGAAGCGATAGTGAAGAGGAGGCTTGAAGGGAAAAGGCTCTCGCCTCGGGAGAGGACAGATCTCAGGGAGCTGCTCAATGAGGCAAGCATGTTTGAATCGTACGGCGGCAGGACGGCGGTGGCACTTTCGGTGTATGGCGTTGGGCTCAAGTCTGCGGGCAGGATATTGATGATGCTCAAGCATGACTATAGGGATCTTTTCGTCGACCTCATAGAGGCGCAGAGGCAGTTCATCAGGACGAAGAAATACTGGTCAGCCTGAATTTTATCATACCTTGTCTATGTGTATGCCGTGCTGCTCTGGTATTATCTTGTATTTGGCGTTCTCGAAATGCATTGAGAGCTCGCGGTCCCTGTAGTATGTGCGGAGCAGCGCAGTAATAGAGGAAGCTGTGGTATGCGGCTGCGAAGTTATGCTTATATTGAAGTCTGCAATGTTATACAGCTCCTTTATCTTCTCGGAGAACGACACTATGATAAGCATGTTCTTGTATGTCCTAAGTGCGTATTCGACCTGCTTTATAGGTATTCCGTATCGGGTGAGGTACATGGTCTTGTAGTTCCTCTTGCTTTTTATATAGTCCTTCCAGCTGCTCGTGAAGCTTACCGAGAAGCTGCCGCCCCATTTGTCGCATACATCCCTGCAGAACCTCTGCGATTTCGCTGCGAGCTTCTTGTCGTTTGATGTAAACACGATGCCTGAAGCGCCGAAAGCCCGGGCTATCAGGCACAAATCCGTGACTTTTTCATAAGATGGTTTACCTATGACAAGAACAGTAAGCATTGCCCCACAATAGTGTTTTTTGTGGTGTGCTTTTAAGCTTTGTGCCTCAAACGCATGATTGCGGGTAAATAGTTGCGCTTGGCAACACGTGGCAGGCATGTGTAATACGCTACAGTTTGGTTCAACATGCCCTTTTATTGCTTGCCCACTGCATAATCTTGATTGCATGGCGATAGACAACATATATATGGACTCGAGATTGTCGGTATACTATATGGGCACCGCGTTTGCATACCTGGTTATCGGCTCTGTGCTCTTCTTGGTTTCGCTATCAAATCTATTGCATCTTGATTTCAGCTATATTTTCATATTGTGGTTCTTCGGATTCGTAATGATGATGATATTCGGACTGAGCTACATGTTCGCCCCTGGGCTGTCCCATGCCAAATACGCCGATTACAGAGTAGTGAGGGCAGAGCTTGCGATACTGAATGTTGGTATATTGCTTTTTCTGGCTTCGGAAATAGCTGGTTTGAAGGCGGCTGCGCTTGCAGGGGCAGTAATTATATTTGCAGGAATACTCGTGCATGTCTATAATATGTCGTACATGTTCAGCAAGAAGGGCAAGGTTCAGCGTCAGCAGCCTTAGTCGCAATCATTGCTTCTCTGCACTGGCAACCTGCGCATCGATGATGTGAGTATCGGAATCTATGCGCATCATCCTTACGCCGCTGGCAGCTCTTCCTGTCTTCCTCACTTCGCTGACAGGGAACTGTATTGATATGCCCTTTGAGTTTATCAGGAGAACGTTGTCTTCTTCCTTGACCTTCAGCGCCTTTGCTACGTGACCGGTTTTTTCGTTTACGCGCAGGTTTAGTATGCCCCCTCCACCCCTGTGCTGCTGCCTGTATCTTTCAAGCGAAGTGACTTTTCCATACCCTCTCTCTGTAACTGAGAGTATGGAGTCATTGCCCTTTACCACTACCATGTTAACCGGCTCGTCTCCTGGCTTAAGCCTTATTGCACGTACGCCCGATGCGGTCCTTCCCATCGACCTTATCTCATTTTCGTTGAAATGTATGGCCTTGCCGTTCCTGGTGGCTATGAACAGGCCGGAGTTGCCATCAGATATTGCAACATCCGCTATGGAATCGCCTTCCCTGAGCTGCACTGCATTTATGCCGTTCGACCTTGGATTGGAGAAAAGCTCCGCCCTTACGCGCTTCATTATTCCCTTCTTGGTGAGGAACACCATGAACAGGTTTGCCATGCCGCGCGTATTTATTATCTTTGCTATGCTTTCCCCTTCGCGCGTGGTGACCAAGTTAGCAGCGGCCTTGCCCGAGCTGTACCTGTCCCCCTCCGGCACGGCATACGCCTTGAGCCAGTATGCGCGCCCTATGTTTGTTATCAGGAGCAGTGTGTCCTTTGCCTTGCATATAAGTGTCTGCTTGACATAGTCGTCATCTTTCAGCTCTATCGCCTTTATGCCTTTGCCGCCGCGGTCCTGGACCTTGTATTTCTCCAGGTCCAAGCGCTTCATGTAGCTCCTATTGGTAAGCAGTATTGTTGTTTCCTTGTCCTCGACGAGGTCCTCAGGCATTATTTCCTGGCTTATGCTGCTGCTCTCTATGACCGTGCGCCTCTTTATCCCATAATGCTGCTTGACGTATTCGGTTTCATCGACGATTATGCCGTATACCTTTTCACTGTCTGCAAGTATGCCGTTGTACTCCGATATTTTCCTCGTGAGCTCATCCTTCTCTGATTTGAGGGTGGTTATTTCCAGGTTGGTGAGCTTGCTGAGCTTCATGTCGAGCACGGCATTGGCCTGCTTTTCTGACAGGCTGTATGATTCCATGAGGGATTGCCTTGCGGCTTTTATGTCAGCGCTGCCGCGTATCAGCGTTACGACATTGTCTATGTTCTCGACTGCGATTATGAGCCCATCCACTATGTGCATCCTGTCGGTTGCAATATTGAGGTCATACTTGGTCCTGTTGGTTATTACCTTGAAGCGGTGCTCGACGAAAGCCTTTATGAAGTCCTTTATCTTCATTGTGAGAAGCGAGTTGTCCAGGACCGCTATGTTCATTACGGGCAGTGATACCTGCAGCTGCGTGTGCGCGTATAGCAGGTTCAGTATGTAGTCCGGATTCGCATCCTTCTTCAAGTCTATCGTTATGCGTATGCCCTTCTTATCGCTCTCATCCCTAAGGTCTGATACGCCCATGATTTTCTTGTCCCTTATAAGCCTGACCATGTTCTCTACTAGCGACGCCTTGTTGACCGTATATGGCACCTCAGTTATCACGATGCGCCTTGCATTGCTTTCTTCCTCTATCTCCGCCCTGCCGCGGATGGTTACTGCGCCCCTACCTGTCAGATACGAGGATAGAAGCCGCGGGTCGTAGAACACAGTGCCTCCTGTTGGGAAGTCTGGGCCCTTTATGTATTCCAGAAGGCCTTGGTTGTCTATGCCACGGTCTTTGACATATGCGGTTATTGCATCGCACACTTCAGCCAGGTTGTGCGGCAGTATGTTAGTCGCTACGCCCACTGCTATCCCCGAGCTGCCGTTTACCAGCAGATTCGGTATTTTTGAAGGAAGCACTACGGGCTCTATCTCCGTGTTGTCGAAGTTCGGCACCATAGGCACTGAATCCTTTTCTATATCCTCAAGCATCTCTTCTGCTATCCTCCGCAGCCTTACCTCTGTGTACCTCTGCGCTGCCGGAGGGTCGCCGTCTATCGAACCCATGTTCCCCTGCCCTTCGACCAGCATATGGTTCATTGAGAAGTCCTGCGCCAGTCTTACAAGCGTATCGTATACAGCCATGTCTCCATGGGGGTGGTAGCGGCCTATTACTTCTCCTACCACTCTCGCGCTCTTCTTGGTGGGCTGGCCGTGGACATTGTTGAGCTTGTACATTGCGTAAAGCACACGCCTCTGCGCAGGCTTTAGGCCATCGCGGGCGTCAGGAAGCGCCCTTCCGACTATGACGCTCATGGCGTAGTCTATGTAGCTGTCTTGCATCTCCTTCTCGATTGGTGTGTCTATAGATTCTGCCATCATATTACCATGATCAATGATTCATACGTCCAGGAACTTTACCTCCTTTGAATGCTCCTCGAGGAACTTCCTCCTCTCCTCAACATCGATTCCCATCAGTATTGAGAACATCGAATCGGCGAGCTCCGCGTCCTTTATTGTGATGCGCCGCATGACCCTGCTCTTCGGGTCCATTGTGGTGCTCCATAGCTGCTCTGGGTTCATCTCCCCCAGTCCCTTGTATCTCTGCAGGCTTGCATTGCTGCCGTATTTCTCCATCGCCTTTTCTAGAGCAGCGTCGTTATACAGGTATTCTGTCTCGCGACCTTTGGAGATCTTGTATAGCGGCGGCTGGGCTATGTACACATAGCCGTGCTCTATGACAGGCTTCATGTACCTGTAGAAAAATGTCAATAGGAGCGTACGTATGTGGCTTCCGTCAACATCTGCATCTGTGAGCAGTATTATCTTCTTGTACCGTATCTTGCTGACGTCGAAGCTCTCCTTTATGCCGGTGCCAAACGCAGTTACCATCGTGTGCAGTTCCTTGTTGTTGAATATCTTCTCATCTGTAGCCTTCTCTACGTTGAGCACCTTGCCCCTGAGGGGCAGAATCGCTTGGAAGAACCTGTCCCTGCCCTGCTTGCTGGATCCTGCTGCACTGTCTCCCTCGACTATAAATATCTCGGATTTGTCCGGGTCATTTTCCGTGCAATCCGCAAGCTTTCCTGAAAGTATTGGTCCATCGAATATGCTTTTCTTCCTGACAAGCTCGCGTGCCCTCTTAGCGGATTCTCGCGCCTCTGCCGCATTCTGTATTTTAGCCATTATCTTTGCCGCTTCAGCTGGGTTCTCCTCCAGGTAGGTAGAGAATCCGGAGTACACAGCGCTATCCACTATGCTCTTTATGATTGTGTTGCCAAGCTTCTCCTTCGTCTGCCCTTCGAATTCCGGATTCTGCATCAGTATTGATATCACGCACACCAGGCCTTCGCGCGTATCGTCGCCCTGTATTTCCGTCTGTTTACCCTTTTTGGCATTTTTGCCCATGTAGCTGGATATCGCCCTTGTCAATGCGCTGCGGAAGCCGGTTACGTGCGTGCCCCCTTCGTTCGTCTTTATCCTGTTCACAAAAGAGATGAGCTCCTCGCTGTAATCCGAGACGTACTGGAATATTACGCTGATCTTTGTGCCATCTACTTCCTTCTCTATCTGCACGGGCTTTGCCACAGGTTCTTTGCCCTTGGTAAGGTAGTTGATGAAGTCAGCAATGCCCCTTTCTGAGAAGAATCGGGTTGTGCTTTCTGGATCCTGCCTCTTGTCTATGAGCGTTATGCTCAGGCCTGGGCTCAGATATGATACGTCGCGGAGCCTTTCGGTGAGCTCTGTGGTGTCGAATTTGTTAACGGAGAATATTGTAGTGTCGGGCTTGAACCTTACGGTTGTGCCCGTATCGTTTTCATTTGTCTCGCCTATGACTTCAAGCTGCGTTGTGGGGGAGCCCCTGCTGAAGCCTTCGCGGTATACCTTGCCTCCGCGCTTTACTGTCACTATTGTGTATTCCGACAGGGAATTCACCACTGTCATGCCAACGCCGTGAAGGCCTCCCGATACCTTGTATACCTTGTTGTCGAACTTGGCTCCAGAATGCAACGATGTCATTATGACTTCCAGGGCTGGCTTGTTGACCTTCGGTATTATGTCGACAGGTATGCCCCTGCCGTCATCAGATACCTCCGCCACATCCACCCCATCCTCGCTAGAAAGGGTTATCACTATATTTTTGCAGTAGCCGGCTATGGCTTCGTCTATTGCGTTGTCAACGACCTCATAGAGAAGGTGCGTGAAGCCGGCTATGCCTGTGGAGCCTATGTACATTGCAGGCCTCTTCCTTACACCCTGCGGACCTGACAGTATTATGATGTCCTTGCCGCTATACTCTTCACTCATTTTATCAGCTTGCAAAATACGGCCTGTCGCCTTATTTTTATATTGGAAATTGATATTTATAACCCTTTTGATTGGATAAAATTAATCGGTATTTTTTATCAAAAACATGCTATTTTGAAGGGCTTAGTTTGTGCTTTTATTATGTGTTTTATACTTTTTCGCATGAATATGAGATTATGGAATTGGTTGATAAAACGGTTAATGTTAAAGGCTCCAGCATACGTTATATAGAACAAGGACAGGGTGAGCCATTCGTGCTGCTGCACGGATCCCACTATACTGCAGACACATGGAAAGGCATAGGCACGCTAGATGCAATAGCCAAAGCAGGCATGCGAGGCATAGCGGTGGACTACCCGGGGTTCGGTAAATCCGAGAAGCTGGATATTGGTCCTGGCGAATTCGTACTGGAGTTTCTAGAGGCTATGCACATAAAGCATACTGCCTTGCTCGGTACATCTATGGGAGGGCAGATAGCATTGGACTTCGCGGTAGAGCATGCAGACATGCTCGATGGCCTGGTGCTCGTAGGTGCAGTAGGAGTAGATGATTACAGGAGCAGGCTTGGTGCAATATCAAATAAACAAGTGCTGCTCATCTGGGGCGACAGCGATGACGTATCGCCAAAGAGCAACTATGAGACTATGATTGATGCTTGCCCCCTATCAAAATTCATGAACATAGGGCACAGGCATGCGTGCTATCGTGATGACAGCGTTTCTTTCAACAACGCGGTTGCGGAATTCGCAAGGAGCATAAAGCGTAAGTAGCGCCACATGGTATAAAAATACTTGCTGAATCTAGTGGGGGCAGAACCTCATCTGCCCCGATTGTGCTTATTGCTTGCTTTCCCTTATGGAGCTGATCTTCTTGCTTATGCTGTCCAGACGCTTGCCAAG
>JAKAVJ010000027.1 GCA_021827525.1 Microcaldota archaeon | reverse complement strand
ATGTCAACATACCTGGTGTACCTCGGCGTGGGCAAATACGACAGAGTCTCAGGCAATCTGGGCAAGCTGAAAATCAGCGTGCTCACTGTTCCTGGAAAAGGCAAGGATGCACACATAGCCCTGGATTATGCGAAGAGGTTCATAGCGTTCTATCAGAAATATTTCGGGATAGACTACCCGCTGCCGAAAGTAGACCTTCTCGCAATACCTGATTTCGCCGCCGGCGCGATGGAGAACTGGGGCGCAATAACGTTCAGGGAGGTGGCGCTGCTGTGCAACAGAGATTCATCCTTAAAGATAAGGAGGTACATAGCTGATACCGTAGCGCACGAGCTTGCGCACCAGTGGTTCGGCGACCTCGTTACGATGAAATGGTGGAACGACCTCTGGCTCAACGAGAGCTTCGCGACGTTCATGAGCTTCAAGGCCCGCGACCACGAATTCCCCGAATGGAACGCATATGAGGATTTCATCAGCGACAACATCGGGCAGGCGCTCGTCCAGGACCAGCTGAAGGCCACGCATCCGATAAATGTCGATGTGAAGACTCCGGGTGAGATAGACGCGTTGTTCGACGCCATAAGCTACCAGAAGGGCGCGAGCGTGCTCAACATGGTGAATGATTACGTAGGCGAGGCCGCTTTCAGGAAGGGCCTGAACATGTACCTCAAGGCGCACGCATATTCCAATGCCGCTAAGGAGGACCTATGGGACTCGCTAGAGAAGGCCTCTAAAGCGCTCGGCTCTGGAAAGCGCATAAACTACATGATGGATAGATGGGTCACTAAGGCCGGGTATCCAGAGCTGCGCGTAAGCAGGAAAGGCAACATCATATCGGTCAAGCAGAACAGGTCTTTCCTGTCGAAGCGCATGCACAGCAATGACATATGGCCCGTTCCCGTTCACTATAAACTATCAAAGGGCAGCACCGGCTTCATGCTGATAGACAGGCCTGCAGCTAGCATAAGCGCCTCTGATACGCAATGGGCAAAGCTGAATTTCGGCCAAAAGGGCGTTTATCGCGTGCTTTATAACGAAGACATGCTCACCCGCCTAGGCGAAGCTGCAGCAGCAAAGAAGCTGTCAGGGATTGACTCATGGGGCGTGCTCAACGACCTGTTCTACCTGGTGAGGTCGGGCAGGATGGCCCTCAACCAATATGTCGCATACATAAGCAAGTACATGTTCGGCGCAGGCACTCCAGCCAGCCTGCTGCTAAGCGAGCAGCTCAACTTCCTGTACTCCCTTTGCTACGATGAGAGCTTCTCTGCCGGGCTCAAGAATGCGAAGCAGAGATTTGCCGAGCTCAAATACTCAGAGCTTGGATGGCAGACCAGGCCGAACGACACACCCCAAGAACGCGACCTTAGGAACAGCATAGTATCGAGCCTAGGGGTTGCAGAATTCGCTCCTGTTGTGGGCAAATCCAACGCTCTCTTCGCCAGGATAATTGCTGGCAGGAAGGTAAACCCGGACATACATGCAGGGATATACATCGCTGCGGCATGGAACGGCAACGCGTCCACTTTCGACAAGCTTGTGAAGCTGTACAAGCGCACCGAGTCACAAGAAGAGAAGCGTTCCATACTCGTTGCACTTGGTATGCAGAAATCACCGGCATTGATAAAGAAGGCCTTCGATCTGTCCCTATCCAAGGAAGTAAGGATGCAGGATTCTTTCATAATACCGTCGATCATAGCGGGCAGCCCAACTGGGCGCAGCTACATATGGCCTTGGCTCAAGGAGAACTGGCATGACCTCATGAAGAAATACCCAACGACCACGCTGATGCTAGGCAGGTATGTCGATTCGCTGTCCCTGCAGAGCGACCCCGCGGTAAGGGAAGAGATTGCAGCGTTCTTCGCCAACAGGAAGAACATGCGCGACGACATAAAGAAGAGCGTGCCTAAGGCGCTTGAGAAGATAGATGCAAACATAGAATTTATGAAGACAAATTCGTAAATGGTGCATATGGTGCTTCAGGCATATTCCCAGGCATTGATCATGCTTTTCTATGCATACCTAGGGTTCATGTTCCTTGTTTGGGTGTTGCTCATATTCTCAAACATAGTCAAGTTCTATGCGCCAAGGAAAAGCAGGGAGCCCGTCCCTGCAAAGGGCAAGAAGCTCAAAGCCCTTGTCATACTGCCGTGCAAGGGCGCGGACATAGACATGGAGCGCGGCATAGAGTCCATCAAATCGCAGGATTACGGCAATGGGAACTACGACATACTTGCGGTTGTCGACTCGGAGGACGATGCCGCCCTGCCAATAATAAAAGCGTCAGGCCTAAAATACATTATAAACGATTACAAATGCAGCAAGTGCAGCGGCAAGGTCAGGGCGATAGCCGCAGCGGTATCGAAGAGCAGGGGCTACGATGTCTTCGTGATAGCAGATTCGGACATATACTGCAAGAGGAGCTGGCTGCGCATGCTGGTAGAGCCGCTCAAGGATCCCAGCATAGGCGTTTCGACAGCATTCCCGCTGTTCGACCCGGTGCCTTCATCGGGCATCTGGGCAAAGGTAAAGATGCTGTGGGGCTTCGTAGGCGACGGCCTGATGGAATCAGAGATAACGCGATTCGCATGGGGAGGATCGATGGCGTTCAGGAGCGGGCTTCTCGACGATGAGGGCTTCAGGTTCTTCAAGGGCAATGTGTCGGACGACATAGCGATAACGAAGCTCGTGAGGGCCAAGAAGCAAAAGGTTTACTACGTTTACAAGAGGATAGTATACGTGCCGTCCAATGACAATTTCTCAAAGTTCGTGGAATGGTCAAACAGGCAGACGGCGCTCACGCTGCTCGGCTATAAGAAAACATTCCTGTACGGGATGCTATCGTACGTGTCTAACATATTGCTGCTCATATCGGGCATAGTGCTCGCGATATACTACAGCCCATACATGGCGGTGCTGCTCCTTCCATTCTTCCTCTCGCTGGCAAGGACTTACGCAAGGGCGGAGAAGCGCGGCCTTTACATAGCTGCGATATTTCCGATAATGAACTTCATATACATAGCCAACCTGCTCTCGGCGAGAAGGAAGGAGGGCATAGTATGGAGGGGCTCGCAGTACAGGATAAAGCCCTAGATGCATTTCTGCACAAAAGGGTTAAAAAGGTTGAAGTAGGAAATATGATTGATGCATGTGATGGCAATGGTAAGTGATGCCTTCCAAACAGTATAGGCGATTCAGAATCATTACCGAGCCACGGCCATCTGGGGCCGGCAGGGTCGCGGAAACTGGCGAAGCATGTTAAGCTTTTAAAGGCTATTCCTGAAATAATAAGAGCGGTTGCAGCATGCGTGTTGCTTCTCGCTTCATGTTCAAGCGCATATCAAAAGTGTTCTATATGAAAGTACTGCAATTAGACGTGAATAGGATAGAGTTCAAGTTGGTCAAGCCGGAGGCAAGCGTGTACGAGCCTGCAGACTACAAGAGCAAGGAGGTATCGGATGCACTGGTGATGATGGTATCGATAGAATCGGGGGACACGGAAGCGGAAGCAAAGGCTGCCATAGAGGAGAGCATGGGCTTTGCGAAGAAGCAGAAGCTGCACAAGGTAGTCCTGTACCCGTTCGCTCACCTGAGCAGCAACCTGGAGGGCATAGAAGGGTCGATGGAGCTGTTCAAGTTCATGAAGGGCTACGCGGCCGAGCATGCGGGCGAATCGATGGAAGTCATATCTGCGCCGTTCGGCTGGAACAAGCAGCTCAGCCTTGACATAAAGGGTCATCCGCTATCCGAGCAGTCGCACAGCTACGGCAACGCAGCGAAGACCGCTGAGAAGGCCAGGGCGAAGGCCAAAATAGGCGAGAAGAGGATAGACGTTTCAGTAGTCAAGAAGTCAGACTGGTCAGGCCTTCCTGACACTGATCACAGGACAATAGGCGAGCGCCTCGATCTGTACAGCTTTCAGGAGGTATCGCCTGGCATGGTGTACTGGCATCCGAACGGCCTGATAATGTTCAATGAGCTCAAGGGCCTCATGCGCGACAAGGAATCGGAATACGGCTACAAGGAGATATCCACCCCAGGAATAGCAAACATAGCCCTATGGAAGGTGAGCGGCCATCTCGACCACTACAAGGACGACATGTTCATGTTTGAATCATCAATGGGCGATGTGGGTCTGAAGCCCATGAACTGCCCGTCATCGATACTGATATTCAAAACCAGGAAATGGAGCTATAGGGAGCTGCCTTTCAGGACCGCTATATTCGACAGGCTGTACAGGAGCGAGCTCAGCGGAGTGGCGAGCGGCCTGTTCAGGGTCAAGGAGATGACGCAGGACGATGGGCACATATTCGCCAGGGAGGACCAGATAGAGTCGGAGATAGTGCTTCTGCTAAAGATGGTAAGGGAGACCTACGACACGTTCAACATGAGCTTTACCGCGAAGCTTTCCACAAAGCCGGACAACCACATGGGCAGCGACGAGCTCTGGGAGAAGGCCGAAGCAGCGCTCAGGAACGCGCTCGAATACAACCACATGAAGTACGAGGTCAAGGAAAAAGAGGGCGCCTTCTATGGCCCAAAGATAGACTTCGATGTGAAGGATTCTATGGGAAGGATATGGCAGTGCGCCACCATACAGCTCGATTACCAGCTTCCCCTCAATTTCAAGCTTGAGTACACAGGCGAGGACGGCAAGCGGCACACCCCGGTGATTATACACAGGGCGATCCTGGGTTCATTGGAGCGCTTTTTTGGCGTGATGGTAGAGCACTACAACGGCAAGTTCCCGACATGGCTCGCACCTATCCAAGCAATAGTCATATCCATATCAGAGCCAGTAAATGATTACGCCATATCCGTGCACAAAGCGTTGCGCAAGGCAAAGATCAGAGCCGACATCGACATATCGGATAAAACCCTGGAGTACAAGATAAGGGATGCAAGGCTGCACAACGTACCTTACATAATTGTAGTCGGGAGCAAGGAAAAGGAGGCGCATAGCATATCCGTGCGCAACCTTGAGGGCAAGCAGAAATACGGCATAAAGGTCGATGCACTGGCAGCCGCGCTTAATGACGAGATAAGCGCTAGGTCTAACTCATATACGGCTTTTGAATCGGCATAGCGAATAAAAGAGAATGCGCATGAGTGCGAGAGCCCATGCGGAAGCAAAAAGACGGTTATTGCGTGGTTACAGAAACTTCGGCAAGCGCGACCTTGTTCTTGTAGGCCTTTCTCTTCTTCATGTCTGACCAGCAGTCCTTGCATATGACCAGCCTGTTGGTCTTGCTTGCGCGCTGCGAGCTCTTCATGCAGTCATTGCATATCTTCCTTCCGCAATAATTGCATACTACATATTTGTATATCTCTTTCCTGCATCTTTCACAAAGCATTGCCAAATGAACACCTCCTAAGCATCAGACCGACGGAGCGATATTAACGCCCCAAAACAGACAAGTCTTATACCTTTTTTATTTATTTGTTTATAAATAATGTATAATTAGTTGTTTACAATGCAAACTTATATAAAAACCTACGGTTGCACGCTCAACCGCGCGGACAGCGACATAATGGCTTCGCTGATACATGCAGCAGGCATAGGCATTGCCTCATCCGAGAGGGATGCTGACACGATTATACTGAATACCTGCACGGTCAAGAAACAGACAGAGCAGAAGATACTGTATACGCTCGACAGGCTTGTCAGGGAGGGAAAGAAAGTGGTTGTAACAGGCTGCATGGCAAGCGCCAACCGCGACATGATAGCCAAGCACGCGCCTGGCGCTCCCATAGTTACAACTTCAAACACGGACATGGTAGTGGAAGCCCTTCTATCGATTGATAAAGGCGCTTCTTCGGCATTTGCTGATAGGCGGAGAATAGACAAAGCAGGCCTCATAAGGCCTACAGGCAGCGTAATAGCGCGCGTGCCAGCCAGCGAGGGCTGCCTGAGCAACTGCGCATTCTGCGAAACCAAGCTGGCTAGGGGGCCTCTCAACAGCTTCCCTGAAGATACCATTGTCAAGGCGGTTGAGTATTGCGCTAGAAGCGGGTCAAAGGAGATAGAGATAACATCGCAGGACCTCGGAGCCTACGGCTTTGACAGGAAGACTGACATATCGAAGCTCATGAAAAGGATTGCCAAGATACAAGGAGACTTCAAGGTTAGGATCGGCATGCTCAACCCTGAGCACCTGCACAGGTACCTGTACGACCTCATCGAGGCAATGCAGGGCGACAGGTTCTACAAGTTCATACATGTACCGGTACAATCTGGAAGCGACAGAGTGCTTTCTGACATGAGAAGGTCATGCTCTGCGGAATCATTTGCTGAGTATGTGAGCGAGCTGAGGAAAGGCGTATCCGGGATTTCAATAGAAACAGATATAATTGTAGGTTACCCAACAGAGAGTGAGGATGATTTCGACATGACCATGGACATGGTGAGGGATATAAAGCCAGATATCACCAATATCTCCCGCTTCGGAGCAAGGCCGAACACCTCCGCTGCAAAGCTGAAGCCTTTGGATCCGGAGACCGTGAAAAGGCGCAGTTCAGAGCTGAGCAGGCTTGTGCGCAAAGTGCAGAATGGCATAAATGCCGAATACGTGGGGAAGGAGGTGAACACGCTTCTAACGGAAAACAGTTACAAGTCGCTGAACGGCAAGACGGACTCATACAAGCAGGTAGTGCTGCCTGCATCTGCCGGCATCGCGCTGGGCACGGCCATAAGAGCCAACATATACGCCGCTTCGGCGAATGCGCTTTACGGCTCGGTAAGGGGTATCTGAATGTACGGCAACAAGATAATGGACTATTTCAAGGCAAACGGCATAAGCGTAGGGGACAAGGTGCGCATAAGCTACAACGGCGCATCTATTGAGGGCGAGTTGATGCCCAGCACCGAGTACAACGACCCCGACGTGCTAATCATAAAGCTGAAGAACGGGTATAATATCGGAATAGGCTTCTCCAAGGTGAAGCTTGAGAAGCTTGAGAGCCCTAACATACCGATAGAGTTCCCCAAGGTGGATCTCACAGAGCAGAAGGATCTGCCCCGCATATCAATGATATACACGGGAGGTACAATAGGCAGCAGGATAGACTACAAGACAGGAGGGGTCTACATGCTGACCAAGCCGGAAGAGCTGCTGTTCGATGTTCCTGAGGTTTCTAAGATTGCGAACATAGACATAGAGCCGCTGTTCAGCATAGCCAGCGAGGACATGTCCTACCTAGAATGGCAGAAGATAGCCGAGGATGCTGCAAACGCGCTCAACAAAGGCGCAAAGGGCGTTGTAATAACGCATGGTACCGATACGATGCACTACACATCTGCTGCATTGAGTTTCATGCTACAGGACCTTAACGCCCCAGTTGTGCTCACCGGCTCTCAGCGCAGCAGCGACAGGGGCTCAAGCGATGCGTTCATGAATCTCATATGCTCGGTATACGCAGCAGCCCGATCAGACATAGCAGAAGTCGGAGTATGCATGCACAGCACAAGCTCGGATGACGAATGCGCATACATACGCGGCACGAAGGCCAGGAAGATGCATACATCGAGGCGCGACGCCTTCAGGGCCATAAACGGCAAGCCGCTTGCATTTATAGGCAAGGATGGCAGGATAAGGTACAATTCGCAGTACAGGAAGGTGCAGGCCGGGAGCAAAGAGGTGCACGCGCAGACGAAGTTCGAACCCAGGGTTGCGATAGTCAAAGCGTACCCCGATTCCGAGCCTGACATAATAGACTTCTACATGGGCAAAAAATACAGGGGCATAATCATAGAGGGCACGGGCCTGGGCCACGCGCCGGTATCAACCTCGCACCAGGAATACCTGTGGCTGCCAAAGATAAAGGAGGCCGCAGATTCCGGCATGGTGATAGGGGTAACATCGCAGTGCATCTATGGGCGTGTCAACAGCAGAGTATATAGGAACCTGCGGCTGATGAGTTCCGCAGGCGCGGTATACTGCGAGGACATGACCCCCGAGACCGCGTACGTGAAGCTTGGATGGCTCCTAGGCAATTACGATGCGGCAAAGGCGAAGGAGCTCATGCCAGTCAACATCGTGGGTGAGATAGGCACAAGGAGCGAGTATGATGATTTTACTGATGAAGAGGAATAAGCATGGCATACAACAGCAAGGTCGGAAATGTGGTCTTCGCGCTAGGGATAGTGATACTGCTCTTTACGTTTTATGAAGCGTATTCGCTTTACACGCAGATGCTTTCGGCTTCTAGCCAGCCTCCTGCCCCAATATCCCTGAATAATACATCAGCCAATTCGGTAAGTGCCGCGCTCGCATACATACTGCCGAGCTCGTTGCCATCGAAGTCTCTGTTCTACGACCTATTGGCAATATTCGTGCTTTTCGTGTTCGGTAGCATCGGATACAAGATAGCGAAGCTGGGGCTCGAGATGAAGGGGCTGGAGAAGCAGCAGAGCCCGAAGCAGCAGAAGTGATAATAGATGGACGATAAGGCCATAGACTACTACAAAGGCATAGGATTCATGTGCGGTCTGGAGATACACCAGCGCCTGGATACGGCGAGCAAGCTTTTCTGCGGATGCTCCACCAATCCGGAGAATGACGTCGAATATGCGCATGTGGACAGGCAGCAGAGAGCCGTGGCCGGCGAGCTCGGAGCAATAGACCCATCGGCAAGGTTCGAGGAGAGCAGGCAGAGAGTATTCAGGTACAAGGTATATAGGAACAGCAGCTGCCTGGTCGACATAGACGAGGAGCCGCCGCACGAGATTAATCAGGATGCCCTTTCAATCGCCTTGTCGATAGCTAGAGCGTTCGGAATGCCTATATTTGACGAGCTGCAACCCATGAGGAAAGAGGTCGTCGACGGGAGCGATCCAAGCGCCTTCCAAAGAACCGTCCTGATAGGCAGGGGCGGCAAGATAGCAATAGATGGAGTGCCTGTGGATATAACGGATATGAGCCTTGAAGAAGAATCCAGCGGGATCATAAATACGGAGAACAATGTGATAACCTACGATACGTCAAGGCTTGGCATACCGCTGGTGGAAATAGATACGGGCCCCGACATACCCACTCCGGAATTTGCAAAGAAGGCGGCGCTGTATATAGGAACGGTGCTGCGCCTCTCGGGAAGGGTGAAGAGGGGCATAGGTACCATAAGGCAGGATGTGAACGTATCGATAAAGGGCGGTGCAAGAGTGGAGATAAAAGGCCTTCAGGACCTTGATTTCATGGATAAATACATAGAGAACGAAGTGCTCAGGCAGCAGAACCTGCTCAAGATAGTTGATGTGCTCAAGGCAAGGAACGCGAGCGTCATGGAAATAGCCGATTTGTCGCAGTTATTTGCTAGCACCAGTGTAGGCATAATAAAGAGGGGCATGGAGAACGGCGGGGCAACCATGGGCTTCGGCCTGAAGGGATTCAAAGGCGCTCTTGGCACAGAGGTATTGCCGGGAAGAAGGCTCGGCACAGAGATAAGCGATTACGCCAAGATGGCAGGTGTCGGCGGCATAATACACAGCGATGAGGACCTCAATAAATACGGGTTCAGCGCCGCGGAGCTCGAAGGTGTAAGGAAGGCGCTCAACATATCCGAAACGGATTCATTCATACTGATAGCCGCCGAGAAGGCCAGGTGCCAGAAGGCGATAGGCATAGCAAGGGACAGGGCGCTGCAGGCCATCTCTGGGGTTCCGTTGGAGACGCGGGCTGCTGTCAACGACCAGACGTATACGACGAAATTCCTCCGCCCATTGCCGGGTGGTTCACGAATGTATCCAGAAACAGACATCAAGCCAATAAAGATCACACCCAATGCGCTGGCATCTGCGGAAAAGAGTGCACCGAGGCTGGACCAAGAAGTAAGCGCGCTGTCAAAGGACCTAAAAGATGCGCAGCTTGCAAATACACTCATACTCTCGGGTAAGCTGCCGCTCTACAAAGCAATAGCGGCCGGCACTTCCGTAGACAGGCGTTTCATAGCGTCTGTGCTGCTGCAGAAAATGACCGAACTGCGCCGCAAAGGATACGCTGTCGATTTGATACGGGACGAGGATATTATTGCAGTATTCCAAAGGTACGATGGCGGCACAGTAACAAAGCAGGCTATTGAAGAGGTAATAAAGGCGCTTTCGGAGGGTCATACAGATATAGATAAGATAATCGCAGACGGCTCATTGCGTAGGATATCAGGCAAAGCGCTGAAGGATCTGGTGAGCAGCTTTTCCAAGACCGTGCAATCGTCTAGCAAGGACGACCTCCGCAACAGGATAATGGCTAAATACCGGCTTGTCATAGATGGAGAGGAGCTCAACAGGATTATATAACGATCTAATGCGCTTCTATCCTATAGATTACTCCATAATTGTTGACACCATAATGGAAATCATTATAGCCTGTGCCGTTCAGCGGCATGTTGTAACCTGCAATCAGGGTTGCACTGCAATTGTCGCCCAGCCAGCCGGCTGTCTGGTTATTGTAATAGCTCTGGGAGTAAAAGCTGTATAAATATAAGAGCAGATCTCCATTATAGGCGCGCCCGCATGAAACCCCATAGGGCGGCCCGATGTATACGCTCTTATTGTATCCGAGCAGCAAGCCAAGGTACCTGCCTTGCGATCTTGGGTACCTGCCGATGACAATGACGGATAGATTTCCGGGATTTTGCTGGTGGTACCCAAGAATCTGTCCAGCAAGATGCTGATACCTAATATCTGTTGCGCGTATGCCGCCATTGTATGCACCGAGCATGGAATATATCGGTATGTTGAGGATGATCATGATAGCAAATACCGAAAGGATTGCGATTCTTCCTGCGATTTTGTTCCAGTGCCTTTCTGCCAGCTGGTATACAGCATGCAGAAAGTAAGCTGCCGCCACAAACATCGCTGCCGCCTCCAGTATGAAATACCTGTCATTAATGGGTATGAATTGGTATGACTTTACCGATGCACTCCCAAAGATCATGTATACGAATATGATCAGACCTAGTGCAGATATGTGCCTGGCATCCCTGTTTCCTTTGGCAATGCCCAGGCATGCGCCAGCCAGGAAAATCAGCAACGGTATGCCAATCGGATAGATATACGAGCTTATCGATATATGGCTATAGATGCCAAACGCCCATGGGTCGAGCAGAAGTAATGCGCCGTATACATTAGTTGTCAGGCTAGCCTCATTCGGGTGCGTTGACGATGTTATAACATACAAGGGGTTGCCCGTAGAGTCAAACGCTATTATCGCATCTATGAAAAACGCCATGAATATGCCAAATATGAAAAACGCCATGAGCACAAGCTCTGCTTTGCGCCTATCAAATGCTACATACATCATGGCTAAAAATGCCATTGCGACAATAAATGCAAGCGCCTGCACCTTTATGTACACAGTCATTCCGACTATGAATCCGGCCACGGCATATGCCAGACCAGAATTCCTGCCGAATTTTGGCGCTTTGTAAAAGAGGTAGAGCCCCACAGCAGCTATCAAGCCAACGAACAGGTCAGGCAGAACGCGCGTCGAATACGCTATCACAAAGGGCGAAATAGAAAACATAAAAGCTGCAGCCAATCCTGTCCAATCCCCGGCAATATGCTTTCCTATTAGGTAGATTAGAAGTATAAGCCCGATATACTCAATAATGGACGGAAGCACTGCCGTTGTGCTGTTCATGCCAAGTGCTATATACGAAATTGATATGGGTATGCCTTTGAGGAAACCCGCAGTGGCTGGACCAGGTGTAGAAATGAGATTGTAACTATTATGCAGGAGCAGATATCCATAATACACATAATAGCTATCGTCGTAATACGAGTTTATTCCGGCATAAATGGATAGCGAGGCGGCTACCCCTACAATAATTATTCCAATCAGAATTAGGAATATCAATAACTGGTTGGGCCTCAATTTCACACCTTCAGCTTAAGCATAATTGGCAGATAAATCTTAATACTCTAATGCATATATCCGAATGATGAAAGGCTCAAACGAAAGCAAGAAACGCGACCGGTTGTTAATACTGCTGATATTGCTAGCCGCTTTCATAGTGTACTATTACTCTGCCGCCCTGCCACAACCCTCAAACGACGATATATACTACATGGGCACGGCATATTACACCTCTATGGGAAGGGCTTTGGAATTCGACGCCTTTCCATTTTCTGCTGCATACGGCATAGTGCTTCCGCTGGCCTTCCTATACAAGCTGTTCGGCTTTAATATGTTCATCGGGATATACTATAATATTGCGCTATCGCTGGTTGCAATAGCGCTGGTATACAATATAGCGCAGCAATACTCCAGGCACGGCGGAGTTATTGCTGCATTCATATTCGCGTTCATGCCTGCGACCATCGGCGTATCCAATACAATAACGCCAGACATGTTTGTATTGGTCATGGCTCTACTATCCCTGCTGGCATTCCACTCCGCAAAGCGTCATAGCAACATTGCCTTATATTATACACTCTCTGGGCTATTTGCATTTGTGTCCACTTTCGGTAATGCAGTGGGTTACATGTTCCTGCTTGTGCTCTTCGTATATGCTGTATTAGAAAGCCTAAAGCAGCATTCAGGTAAAATCCTCGGCTTTACGTTTCTAGGCATAATGATTGGTTTTGTGCTTGGGATGGCAATAAGCTGGTACATGTCAAACGGTTTATACATTTCGGAAGGGCTTGTAAGGTACCCATACTTATTCTCCACATACTACTTATACCTATTTTATTTGCATACTTCGGGCAATCCTCCATCCCCATTCAATATCAATCCCCTAACACTAATCTACGGTGTCCTATTATTGCCTACTAAGTATATTAGCAGCAATGTAGTCACACAGTCCGAATGGCCGTATGCATACGGAATACTATTATACCTGTTTCTGTTTACGATAGTGTATGCTGCAAGGAAAAAACTGATTGGTATATACAGGTATATGCTTTCGCTGGCATCATCAATCTTCATAATGCAGCTAATTGTGATGCTTGTGGTGGTCTCTGGGCAGGGGTTCTTCGAGTACTTCCGCTTTGAACTCCTTATAACCGCTCCACTCTCGATATTTGTGGGGTCGGTGCTGTCAGATTATGCATTTGCCAGAAGCGGAAGAAGAAAGGCAGCCGCACGACCAAGGCACAGCAGGTGGTGCACAAGGCTAACTGTTGTGGCGCTCATACTAATGCTAGTAGCTGTAACAGACTTCTATTTTGGCTATATGTACAGCATTAAAAACACATATACCACAAATATGCTGTATGGCACTATAAGCGAACTTTCGATAAATCTAACCCATATAGTTGGGCCGACTTCTACCATATATACACCATACGACCTTCCTCCTTTCGTAAGCGGAAGGCTTGATATAATGTTCTATTCGTCAATGTACGGGGTTAATCCCGGCCGATTTGCACTATTGAACAATAACTGCTTTTCCGTACCAGCAGGTTCATACATAATCTATCCGGGCAATACAACAGTATTAGATAACTTCTCCAAGGCGTGCAATGCACAGCTGTTATACAATACTACAGAAACAGACCTGGTGCCCTATGCATATGGGGTATTCGAAGCAAAGGCCTGACGGCCGGGTTCGCCTAAACATAATCCCAAAGTATTTATAAATAACTCGTACCATATCTAATAAAGCGATTGGATTAGTTGTGGTTCTATGAACAATAAGGTATTGTACTATGCACTAGTTCTATCCATCATGTTGGGCATATCCTACACTGCCGCTCACGGTGCCAGCCCAGTAACAGGCAGTTGCAATATAGCAATAAATTCCTCTGGTACCAACTATACGATAAGCCCTGCTCCTGGCTGCACCTATTACAACATAACTTATGAGAGCAATGTAGCAAATTCTAATGTTTATTGCGGCGGTGCAAATCTAAATAGCAGTTCGGTCATATTGCTTGACGGCAGCAACCATAATGATAGGATATACAATTGCTCCGTAGACAATCCTGAAATCAAGCTTAATTCAGATGCAGCTCTTGATATAATAGGCTCTAACAAGCCCACTTTTCACACTGTTTTCGCGGGAGATAACTCTAACGTTACTGTAGGATATTTCCTAACAATAAACATCTATGAGCCTAAAGGTTTCAATTCAACAAAAGTATGGGGCGATCAGCTCACGCATTATAGCTACATACTTCCAACGATGAACAATACACTGCCAATAAACAATACGCAGCTACAGATGGCAACTTCATTTTCGCCATACATACAAAATCGCATCCAACTACTGAAAAAGATTTCGCCATTTGGGGTATACAACGAGACTAATTCTACAATATACCTATCCCCGCACCCAATCACAGAGAGCTATGGAACAATATATGGCAGCAAGACATACATATTGCCGAGCTATACTGTCAACGCATCCTCGACAAAATACTATGGCCCCTATGATGTCGAATATTCATTCTTTGCCTATGACCAGCTGATAATGTTTAAAGTAAACATTACATCGAACTTAAACATAACACCGCTGTATATACAGCCGATATACCCACCATTCAATTTCAGGTACGTTCCGGCTGCTAGCAAAGGGCCATTTACAATACAATGGCTGCTTTCAGTACCTCCTCAGGATAGCAATTGGACATTCAATTACCATATATACCGGTACAACTCCATGGAGGGCTTTACAGTCAATCCATTCAATACCAGCATTGGCCCATATGCAAGCTTTGTAGACCTGCTATCATTCCCGCCGGCAGGCTATTCTCAACCTTCCAATATTTCAAAAACATACATATTCAACTATACATCCGATCTCGGACTAGGGCTGAACTCCTCCATAACAATAGCAAATGGTACTGCATACGGCGGCAGGGTAAGCTACATACAGGATTCAACAACCCCCTCGTTCAGCAGAGGCATAGGGTATTGCAGCAGCATATTCAATGAAACTGCGCCATTCAATAAAATAAACCAAAGCGGCTATTATTATATGGTCGGCGGTTACTTAAGGCCATTGGGCGGTCCTGCGCTCCCAATATTATACACTGCGCCTTGTTCCATAGGATCATACATAGAGGGCGATAACATAACTATCATATGCAATGACAGCATCATAAACGACACAGGAATAGGAATGGAGATTATGAATTCGAAGAATGTAAACATCATGTACTGCGATGTTAAAGGCAATGGCATATACATATACAATTCGAGTAATGTAAGCATATCAAACACCAAGTTTATGCCTGGGCTTGTGAATGACTCGGGCATATACCTGAATAACTCCAATGGCACCAAATTCGTAAATGTGCAGGTGTATGGGGGGTTCAAGGTACCGTTCAACGA
>JAKAVJ010000018.1:12367-17545 GCA_021827525.1 Microcaldota archaeon | reverse complement strand
GTTGTACCTGCTGAAGTGCTCTGTTGTCTCTTTGCTAGACATTGCACTCCTCATGCCGAACATAGGCATCGATATGTTCTCTATCGCTTCCTTGCCCTTGTCAGTTATCTTATAGTACTTCACATGGTCCTCCTCGCGCATCTTCAGGTACCCTTCCTCTTCCAAATCCCTCAATGTTGGGTATACGTTGCCTGGCGACGGCCTCCTATATCCGTTGGTCATGCTATTTACAGTCTCTATTATCTGCGAGCCGCTTACTTCTCCTTCGCTCGCCATGCGCAGTATCATGTACTTCATGCCTATGAAGCCCCTGCCCATGTGCATCATGCTGTGCATCTCGTTGTGGCCGTGCATTCCTCTTCCTCCCATGCCCGTCATCCTGCCTCTTCCGCGCCCTGCATATTCTTCGTCTTCATCAATTCCTCTCATTCCTCTCATGTTATCACATCTTTCAATAGATATCTGATTATAGATATCTACAATTAGATATTTATATGTTTCGCATGTTTGATGCAGTATAGAAGCGGGTTCGGGGGGATTTGGACCCCCGACCTACTGGTTAAGAGCCAGCCGCTCTGACCAAGCTGAGCTACGAACCCAAAATAAGGCAAGTATATTTGCACTTGCGGTTATAAAACTTTTTGTATAGCTTCCTTTACGGCGCTTACCTTGTTCTTTTCCGTCGCTATTATCAGCGAGCTCTTCCTCAGTATGTCCTGCAGTGTCGCGACGAGCGGAGAAAGGCTGGATATGCTTCCGATTACCCTGTTGGTCTTGTCTATCACGGTTATGTTGTCTTCGTATCCCTTTGGCTTGGTAGCATCAATTATATATTGGTCGCTGTTTACCCCTGCCTTTTCTATGGCTTCTTCTATCTCGCCAATTTTCATGTTATGCGGTGATAGGCCGTCATATGCCCTTTTGAACAGTTTCCTGTTTATCACTTTTGACATGAGCATGGAGGATGATTTGAAGCTGAGAAGGCTTTCTTGCATCTGCGAGTCTGTGAAGGTGGACAGGCTTCCAGGGTGCAGGTCTCCATTTGCTATTGCAGCATCCAGCGCTTTCCTGTACATCGAAGTCGCTATCCTGACAGTATGATGGAAATAAACAGAGTTGTGCATGAAGTAGCGCGCTATGAGCATCGATTCTGCCCCTTGTAGGCCCTCGTAGTACACCGCCAATTTGCCCTTATGGAAACCGAACTTGGCGCTTATCCTGTTGTAGTCTATTATTCCGTATGCTACGCCAGTATGCATTGCGTCGCGGCTGAGGTAGTCTATGCGGTCCGATCCCACTGCGCCTGTGACTATCTCGCCTTTGCCCAATCCATTGAAGTATTTGATAAGCTTTGTCATTGAAAGCCCTGCATCGTTTATGTGGTCCTTTATCTCGCTGCTGCGTATTATCTTCTCGCCGACGTTCTCGTGCTGCGTGTTAAGGTACTTGTAAAGCTCCGGGTCTGAGGAGTGTGAAAAAGGTGCATGCCCTATGTCGTGCATCAGGCCCACGAGTGCGGCTTCCTCCTCGTATGCGCCGAGATTGTTCATTATTGCTTTTGTAAGATGCATAGTTCCAAGAGAGTGCTCAAAGCGCGTATGCGTGCCACCAGGGTACACCATGTATACGAATCCAAGCTGCTTTATGTGCCTGAGCCGCTGCATAGGCTCGGTCTCTAGGATTTTCTTCTCTACATTGTTGAGGTGAACGTTGCCGAATATTGGGTCCCTTATGTACAAGATATCACTACATTATAAAGAATGCCACCGCGGCTATTGCGACAAGGGTGGCATCCAGTATCGAACAGTATATGCATATGCTGCCTATCATTGACATTGCGAAGACGGAGTATACCGCGCCTATCAGGCCGGTAAAGTACCATGGCGCAAGCTTGCTCCTCCTCGTAGCGAACACAGCTATGGATATTATAAACCATGCAAGAGCGTAGAAAGCAAGCGGTATCCTGAATATCGATGAATATGGATCTGCAGGCGAAAGCACCCTTGCGCAGTCTATCAGCCCAGAGCTGGAGCATACTAGCGGCGCGGCGTTGAGCTCTACCGAAGTCAGGTATATCGAATCTGCTGTCCCGATGACCAATAGTGCCAGGAGCAGCAGTGAAAGTTTTTTCATTTTCATAATATCAGATTTAGCTGAAGCATATATATTTGTGTATGCCGCTAGTAAAGGCTTATTATCTCTGGCTCGCTGCCAGGCAAAGTAGCCTTGCCCGTTATGGGTATGGTGCTTCCGCACTTGGGGCATTTATTGCCTTCGATGAGCAGCCAGCGCTTCAGGTAAAACCCTTCGCGCTCCACGACCAGCGCTCCGCAGTTAGGGCAATACGTGCTCTCGTACTTGTTGCCCGGTATGTTGCCTATGTAGACATAGCGCATGCCGTTCTTCTTCGCCATGTCGTAGTGCGCCTTGAGCACGCTTGCGCTCGTTTCTGGATAATCCATCATCTTGTAATCAGGATGGAACCTTGTGAAGTGTACAGGCACATCTGGGCCAAGGGCGCTCACTACCCATTTGGTCAGCGCGTCGCATGCTTCGAGCGATTCGCCTACTCTCGGTATTATTAGATCAGTTATCTCTATGTGCATGTCATTGCGCTTCATGCGTTCCAATGCGCGTTTTATCGGTTCGTTTGACATTACCATCTCAAACCTGTTTGCGAACTTGTCTTCCCCGTTGCCCTTGAAGTCCACTACAGCAGCATCTATCAGCCCCTTCATCGCGTCCACAGCTTCAGTGGTCATGTATCCATTGGTAACGAAAACGGTGAACATTCCATTCTTGTGCGCCAGCTTTGCAACGTCTAGGGCGAACTCCATGAATATGGTGGGCTCGTTGTATGTGAATGCTACGCCCTGCGCCCCATACCGCTTTGCCGTTTCTATCAGCTCCTTCGGGCTTACGCTCGCACCTGTTATCTCATTGTCCTTCGATATGTTGTGGTTCTGGCAGAACTGGCAGCCGAAGTTGCACGAGGACGTCCCTATCCCTAGCACGGTGCTCCCGGGGTAGAAATGGTTGAAGGGCTTCTTCTCTATTGGGTCTACTTGCATGGCGTCGATTACGCCGTAGTTTGCAAGGTAGAGCTTGCCCCCTATGTTCTGCCTTACGAAGCAAAAACCGTGCGAGCCTTCGGGTATCTTGCATCTCCTGGCGCATGCTATGCATTCGACTTTGCGGCCTTCCAATGGCCTCCACAATATGGCTTCTTTTTTCACAGTATCACAATGGTGCATCCAGATATTTATTAGTTGCAAACACACTTGATACAGTGGGCCAGCACGATATAAGTATATTGCCATAGTAATCCAATATGTCAGCAGCAGTTTGGTGGTATGCATGAAATCGTTATCAGACTATGAGAATGAGGGCAGGAAGCTTAGGGACGTGACGCTCTGTTACCTGGTAGATAAGGGCAAAGGGAAAGTGCTCCTGGCAATGAAGAAACGGGGTTTTGGCGTCGGGAAGTTAAATGGAGTAGGCGGCAAAGTGAAGGCCGGGGAGAGCGTAGAGGAGGGCATGCTGCGCGAAACAGAGGAGGAGATAGGAGTCAAGCTGAGGTCCTTCGAAAAGGTTGGTGTGATAGATTTCTACTTCACAGTATCTTCAGAGGACAAAGACTGGAACCAGAAGGTGCATGTGTTCATCGCAGATAGGTGGGATGGAAAGCCTTCGGAAAGCGAGGAGATGCGCCCTTTCTGGACTGATATCAATGCCATGCCGCTCAAAGATATGTGGCCCGATGATGAGTATTGGCTGCCCAGGGTCCTCGCGGGCGAAAGAATCAGGGCGGCGTTCCTTTTTGACGGGAATGAGAGGATACTGGACCATTACGTAAAGGCGCTTGAAGAAAACGCTGGCGCCGAGTGACTCGCACTAATATGCACAAACGGATAAAAATGTGCTCATGCGGATACCTATAATGGAAAATGGTTTAGGAGCAAACGCGGCGCATAGCGGCCAGCAAGTGGATATTAACAAGAAGCTTGCTGAGTTGCCAGTAGACATACGGCTCAGGGCGGTAGACAGGCTAAGGGTAACATCGCTCAGGAACAACAAAACGCATCTTGCAAAGTTTCTCCTGATTCTGGCGCTGATAGGGCCTGGAATCCTCGTAATGGTTGCAGACAACGACGCCGGAGGCGTGATAACATACGCGCAGACAGGATCGATATTCGGAATAGGCTTCTTCATACCTTTCATGATATTGATGATACCTGTAGCCTATGTGGTGCAGGAGATGACAATACGGCTTGCAGCGGTTACGCGCAGAGGCCATGCAGAGATGATATGGAAGCGCTATGGCAGGTTCTGGGGCTCTTTCTCCCTCGCAGACCTTGTCATTGCTAACTCACTGACGCTTGTGACAGAATTCATTGGCATAACTTTCGGCCTGGGCATATTCGGTGTGAAGCCCGTATATGCCGTGCTTATGGGATTTGCATTCGTGCTTTTCATAACAATGTCTTTCAGGTACCACAACTGGGAGAGGGCGAGCCTCGTAGTTGCATTTTTCAACCTTGTCTTCATACCGCTTGTCTTCTTCGCCAAGCCAGACTGGGGCCTTGTTGCATCGGCTTTCGGCACCTGGAAGGTGCCTTTCGGAATAACGCCGCTTTTCATATACGTGCTGCTCGCCAACCTTGGGACAACCATAGCGCCGTGGATGCTCTTCTTCCAGCAGAGCTCAGAAGTGGATAAGGGCACCGTCCCTGAGGATATAAAGGCGGCGAGGAGGGATACTATAGTTGGAGCGTGCATAATGGCTGCTGTGGCGATATCGATACTCATATTGACAGGTACGCTGGTGTTCCAGCCCGGAGCTTCTGTGACATCGGCGAGCAGCTACGACATTCAATTCATACTCTCAACAATAACGCACAGGATAGGAATGCTGCCGACAAAGCTTTTCGCCTTGGGCCTCATAGATGCTGGGCTGATAGCCACAATAGCAATAACTGCGAGCACCTCTTGGGCGGTCGGGGAGGCAATGGGATGGCCCAAGAGCATAAACCTGCCGTTCCTGCAGGGGAGGAAGTTCTACCTTCCGGGATTGGCGAGCATGGCGGTTGCTGCGATAATAGTGCTCATACCTCACGTGCCTCTGGGCTTCCTCAACCTTACGGTGCAGGTCATAGCATCGATATTCATGCCGGCTGC
>JAKAVJ010000018.1:0-11834 GCA_021827525.1 Microcaldota archaeon | reverse complement strand
AGCCCTGCCGAAAGCGACAAGAATCATAGACGGCAGGGGAAAGGCAGTGATGCCGGGCCTGATCAACACGCATACGCACGTTGCCATGTCGCACATGAAAGGGCTGCTGGACGACGTGGAACTTGGCGAATTCCTTGAAAGGACTTTCAAATATGACTCCAAGAGGACAGATAGGGGCATATACAATTCCGCGCTTCTCGGAATGCTGGAGATGGCAGGATCTGGCACAACGTCCTTCTTAGACCTTTATTACTCTGAAGATATAATAGCCGAGGCGGCTAGGGCATTGGGCATGCGCGCATTCCTCTCGTGGGTGACCCTGGACGAGGAGTTCACAACGCAGAAAGGGTCGCCTATAAGGAACGCCGAAAGGTTCATATCCAGCAACAAAGGGGACAAGCTGATAGAGCCGTCGGTGGGCATACAGGGCGTATATGTAGCTAACGACGAAACGCTGCTGAAAGCAAAAGAGCTCTCAGAGAAGCACGGTACAATACTGCACATGCACCTCGCAGAGACGCAGTCAGAAGTGGAGCAGTCATTGAAGAGCTTTGGGCTAAGGCCTGTGGAACGCATAGACAAGCTAGGGTTGATAGGCAGGAACCTTGTTGCGGCGCATTGCATTTGGCTCAATGGGAAGGAGGCGAAGGCGCTTGGCAGCAAGCGCGCCAGCGTTTCGTGGAATCCGGTGAGCAATTCAAAGCTTGCCAGCGGCGTTGCAGGGGTAAAGGAGCTGCTTGATGCTGGCGCAAACATTGCCATAGGGACGGACAGCAACGGCAGCAACAATTCGCTCAACATGCTTGAATCGATGAAGTTCGGCGCATTGCAGGCAAAGTCGAAGTACATGAGCGCTGCGGCTCTGACCGCGCAGCAGGCGTTCGACATGGCAACCGTCAATGCGGCGAAGGCGCTAGGAAGGGCCGATATTGGTTCCATAGAGCCCGGAAAGCTGGCGGACCTGGCAATCATAGACATAAGCGCCCCAAACATGCGCCCGACCAATGAGGCAAACCTGATCAACAACATAGTGTACTCTGCTAATCCTTCAAACATCGTCAGTGTCATGGTTGGGGGAAGGTTTCTTATGGCAGGCATGCATCGGAAAGCCGGCCAAGGGGTAAGCAGCGTTTTCGTGTAAGGCATGCGCATGCAGGTATGGAAGCGCATTTACCAGAGGTTAAATGAGCCAGATTATTCCATATGCATGGAACGAATGCGTTAGGTTAAAATACTTTTCTACAGTCGGCATAGGCTTAAATAGATTGAAATCAAAATTTAGCCTGGTGATGGAATGGCAAAGAAGTACACCTTCGCTTGCAAGGACATAGGGCAGGCATGTGGTTTCACGGCAGAGGACGAAGACAGGAACGCTCTGATGCAGAAGATTGCCGAGCACGCCAAGACGGCGCACAGCATGGAGATCGACAAGAAGCTGCAGAAGACGGTCGACAGGGCAATAAAGAAGATTGAGATGTAAGCTTTTCTTGCATATAAGCTTGCTGGCAGGGAGGCAAATTCACACTTTGTTGGCTCCTAGTTCTTCGTTTCTTTTTCTTTTTTTCTTGATTTTCTTGGCCTTGGAGTTGCGTAGCCAATAGATACTGCTAAAAATCTGTTCCGCCTTTTTATAGGTGTAATATGGACCATAGTGATATTCATGTCAGGCATACCGGAAGAGTTGAAGAGCAAGATGCAGAAGCAGGGATACCACTTCGTAGGAAAGCATTCTGCGGTAAAGATATGCGAGTACACGGCCAACGGTCTCAGGGGAGGCATCCTGTGCTACAAGCACTCTTTCTACGGAATAAGGAGCTGGCAGTGCATGCAGGCAACCCCTGCAATAGGCTGCAACATAAGCTGCCAGTTCTGCTGGCGCATAATACCTGAGGAGCACGGCATGAAGTGGAACGAGCTCAATGCGGTGGGCGAGTGGGATGATCCCGATTTCATCATAGACAACATGGTAGTCGAGCAGAGGAGGATAGTGAGCGGCTACAAATCGATGGCCGATACGGAGCTCAAGCTGAACAGATGGAAGGAAGCGAACAGCCCGAAGCACGTGGCACTGAGCCTCACCGGCGAGCCTACCTTCTACCCAAAGATGAGCAAGCTCATAGAGAGCTTCCATAGGAGGGGCATAAGCACGTTCCTTGTCACCAACGGGACGCTGCCCGAAGCGATAGAGAGGCTTGACCCCTTGCCTACGCAGCTCTACATATCGATGCAGGCGCCCGACGAGGAGACTTATATAAAGGTTACACGGCCAAAGACAAAGAATACATGGCAGCGCTTCAGGAAATCGCTCGAGCTCATGTCAAAGCTGGATACTAGGACGGTGCTCAGAATGACATTGATAAAGGGCCTCAATATGACCAACCCCGAAGGCTATGCTGAGCTCATAAAGCTGGCCAGGCCGAACTATGTGGAGGTCAAAGGGTTCTCGTTCGTCGGTGGGTCAAGGGAGCCGCAGCGCGGGCTCTCGCTGGAAAGCATGCCGAAGCACGAAGAGATCAAGGATTTTGCGTCAAAGCTTGCCGGCCTCACTGGCTATATAGAGACGGCCGAGCACAGGCCCAGCAGGATAGTGCTTCTGTGCCGCGACAAGGAGTCGAAGGACAACCGCATAATAGACTTTGATAGTATAGGGAAGCAGTACATGAAGGCGTATGAATAGAGGTTCGTCTGCCGCAGGGTGCACAGTCTTGCCCTATCTCAGGGTTAGAAAAGCTGTTTATTTGGATTATGCCTTGCCAGCCAATCCGGCTGACATAGCATTATAGTTGCATGAACGCAGAAAAGCATAGCACTTTGCCAGCAGGCCAATCATGCAGTTTCGACGCCGAGGCGCCTGAGCGCTCTGTGTATTTGCTCGTGATTCTTGAACTGCACCGCCCTTATGCCTACTTTCTTTGCGCCGTCCACATTCGCCTTCAGGTTGTCTATGAAGACTGTCTCTTCAGGCTTGGCGCCGAGGTCGTGCAGTACTGACAGGTATATCTTCTTGCTTGGCTTTCTCATGCCCATGTAGCATGACGTGAAGATCCTGTATGCGCCGAGGTCGTGCAGGAAAAGCTCGCGCGCTACAGAGTATCTTGACCGGCTGATATTTGAAAGTACTGATACCCTGTACCTGCGCTCGAGGTGCTTTGCTAGACCTATGACATAGCTGTCAGGCTTTGCTGCAGCCTTGAAGAACCTCACCCATTCTAGATCCGCATTGGGTATGCCAAATTCCTTGCTAGCTCGCGCACGCATATGCTTGAGCGTCATCTGGCCTATCTCTAGCTTTTCTATCATTGGATTGAGCGTGCGCGACACCTTTGTCTCGCTCAGCCCGTATTTCCTGCTTATGTAGCGATAATACTCCGCTTCCCTGTACTTAAGGAGCACTCCGCCTACATCAAATATTATGTCCTTTATCATTGGATCGTCTACGGCGTTTGCACGCATTGCAGTATATTGATGCGCCAACCGGGATTTGAACCCGGGCATTCAGCTGTTTCCGTGCTGCGTTGCATGCTGCGCGTGGGAAGCTGAGATCCTACCAGGCTAGATTATTGGCGCACGCCATTAGCTCGTTGACCGGATCAGCGTATATAGGGCAGCTTGACTTCGCCTCCTTCCCCGGGCTGCGAGTATGCCTTCATCTGGTCCTCTACAGTCTTTACGGCATTCGCTGCGCTCTTTATCATGTCGTCCAAGTTCTTCATGTTTATCTTGAGCTTCAACGTTTCGGCCATAACCTCCATGACTACCTTGGCCGCAGAAGCATCGAAGTCCATGAAGCCTACCTCGCCCATCACGCATATGCCGCGCAGCCCGTACATCTTCGCAAATGCAAGAAGCATGCCGGCTGAGCCATATATGGTGCCTTTGGATTTGCCAAATATTATTTTCTTGCCCTTGAATTCCTTCACCACATCCTTTCCGGTGGCGTTGCCGAAGACCCGCGGCTTTGATATGTTGCTCTCGCCAGATATATAGCCCCCGAGGGTGTATATGAACTTGCCGCCAAGTGCGTTCTTGAAGAATTTCACTATCTTTGCATTGACCTCGTATTGCCCTTCCGGCGAGAGCGCCTGGAAATCGCCGGTAAGCACCACTATGTCGTTCGGCTTGTGCTTTATAAGGTAGAACTTGTTGCTCACCAGGCGTATGCCGCCGCTCTTGGTCATGACGACCTGGTGCGGGAAATGGGGCGAGTACAGCGTTGCTATCCTAGTGGCCTTGAATTCGCTCTTCAGGTGCTCTGCGACAATCTTGCCTACGCTGCCTATGCCAGGAAGGCCCACTATGAGTAGGGGGTTGTGGACCTTCACTCCTTTTTTCTTCAATATTATCGTTTCGTTCATGAGGTCTGGCAAAATTAACACCATAAGCCTTAGCTAGAGCCTGTTCATTATGTCTTCCTTCTCTTTCTTAAGTTTTTCCTTTTCAATATTGAAGCTGCCTGCTTTTAGCTTGCTTTTGATTATATTCACTGCGTTCTTTATCTTCTCTTCGGCGTCTGTGTAGTCAGTGCCCTCTGCCATGAGCTTGTACTTCGGCGCACTGACATAGCTTACTTCTACCCCAGCGGCGCTTATGCCATGGAGCACGTCTTTCAGGTTGTCTATGCCGTTCATGGTGTCTTGCGTAGACATTGACAGATCGTACGCCACTATGAATTTCTTGTTCTGCCTGCTTGCCTCTATTATCCTGAGAACCGCTTCCTTGAACCTCTTCGGAACCTTGATTTCTTCAGCAGGACCCTTAGATTCACTTTCTTCGCCTAATGCCTTCACGAAATTAGTGTAGCTCTTGAACTGCGACATTATGTAATCATTTATCTCGTTGCGCTGCGGCACTGGCAGCTTTGTTTCCTTGAACGCCCTTTGGCATAGCGCCTTGAGGCGGTTGTCAAGGTTAAATGCACCCATCTTGTCCTTCGACTCCTTGCTCGTTACTTTCTTAAGCGATATGTCTATGGTGCCCTTTTCCCTGTCTATGTAGATTATCTTGCATACTACTGTCTGCCCTTCATGTATGAATTCGTGTATGTTCTTTATCCACCCTGACGATACTTCGCGTATTGGGAGATATGCGTCGGTGTTATTATATTCGATAAGCTTGCAATACGCACCGAACTGCATTATTTTTTCTATCTTCGCCAACGCGAGGCTGCTTGGCTGTGGATATTGTTTGTATTCCATCTTCACACTTGTGCAGTTGCTATCTCAAGCTTCTTCTTTGTCCTTGTTCCAAGCACCCTTTCCACGACGTAGCCGCAGTTCTTGCACTTGAGCATCGCCTTCTGCCTCTTCGAGTTCTTGTATGAGGTGGCCTGCCCTTTTACCTTGCCGTGGTATCCCAACCTTTTTCTCAGCGCCCTTCTGTTGCCAACGTTAAGCCCTATGCCGAATCCAGGCGATTTTGAATACAGCCTTACAGTATGAATGGTGTGCTTGTTGCATTTTGGGCAGAATGTCGTGATTTCTTTTCCGATTTTCATAGAGATCCCTTCAAATATTCTTACAAATGTTATTGTTGAGCAGGAACTTCTTGTCTTCCTCGTCGTTTATTGATACGGTGTCGTCCTTTTCAAGCGGGCCTATCTGTGCCCCAGAAGGAAGTATTATTTTAGGTATGCGCTGCAACACTATAAAATTGTTTCTTTCTGAATCGAATTCAAGCTTGGCTTTATTATAAACATCAGATATCTGGTTGTACAAACTCATATCGAGCTTAGTCACTGATTGAGGGAGTTGCTTCTTGTATGCTATGTAAAGAAGCACTTTCTTTTTCCTCAGTTCGTATATGTTGTATAGTATTTTTATAGTGTTCTCTTTAGTTGTTTTTGATTGCTCGTCATCTGCCTTGATTTTTGTTATGAACGACATACTGTCTTCATAGAATTCTTTTGGGACTTCCTGGAGCTCATTTGAAACTTTTTCCTTCTGCCATATTTGCCATATCATGTCAAAAAAGTTTTCTGATTCCGTTTTAGCACCCCACAGTTCCGGTAATACTAGAAAAACCTGCTTTTATTTTTTTTATGTGTAGTATTGTTTTATGTTCTTTTTATTATTTGTTATATATAAATATAAAAGCCCGAATAGTGGAACTGTGGGGTCTATGTTCTTTGATAGCGAGGGATGGATTTGAACCACCGGTCTCCGGGTTATGAGCCCGGCGGGCACTCCAGACTACCCTACCTCGCTACAATTGCAAAAAACGCTAACGTATAATGTGAAGGCAAAATATTTAATAGCGCGTAAAATACGACTATTTGAACTGCTTTTTCTGCTGTGGCTGTGGCAATGCCATATTTATGGGTTGGTTCTCCGTGCCAGCTTTCAGGCCCAAAAGTGCCGCTTCCTGCTTCTGCCTATCCTGGTTGATCAGCTCCATAGCTTCCTCCTTGCTTATCATAGCAAACTTATCCCCGCACGAACCACACTTGAATCCAGCTTCGTATGCAGCATCGAAAGTGAATATTATGCTATCTTCCTTGTAGCATTTCTTGCATACAAAATAGTCATTGCAGTCTTCCTTTATCACAGAATATTCGTCGCCCTTCATAGATTTTATATAGTCAAAGAATGAGCTTATCTTACCTGTGTTTATATACCATGCAAAAGAAAGCCACCCGTTGGTGTTCTTGGCCACGTAATAGTTGGTTATGCCATACCCTTGCATTATATTCAGTATCCTCCTCACCGAGTTGACCTTCATATCCAATTGCATTGCTATGGCTTCGTCAGTATTTGGGGATTGCAGCAGAGAGAGCACCTCCAAGGCGCTCTTGTTGACATTCTTCTTTAAATAATCAACAGCAAAATCATTTGCAAATAATATGTTCAGCGCTTCTCTTGTTTCTTTTGGCGACGGTATGTACTTGTTTACTTTCCCTTCTCTCTTCTGCGCCGGTTTTTCTGCATTCTTCTGTATGATTTTCGACTTTATCTGCACTTTCTTCGTTATATTATGCTTTAGCTTCACCCGCCCGCCCTTAGTTTTAATTGTTTTTGAAGCGTGGCGCGCGTGTTTTTTAATCTTAGTTTTCACACTCTTTTTGCCTCCTCTCACCATGCTCTTTGCCGCCCTCTTGCCGCTTTTAAGGAAACGTTTATTTTTAGTTTTTTTCTCCATAACAAGGCCTCCAAACAGAACAATAACAATACTATATTTTGTTTTTTTTGATATTTAAGCCTTTCTATTGGTTCGACCTCAGCATTGCCATTCTCTGTAAACTTGATATTAGCGCATCGGTCATTTTACACAGATCGCCATACACCCGGCTCGCAAAGAGCTTATATACCTCATATATCCTAGGCAACTCCTCGATGCTGTCAAAATGCCCCACCATATCCAGGTTCCTCTTTACTATTCCTTTTATCGAATCGGTGTACTCAGAAATGACTGCGAGCACTTCAGTGCCTGGGTTTTTTGGCATCAAGTATGCTAGCTGTTTTTCATACATGTCAATTGTCGAATCAAAATTGGTCATATACATCTGCAATACCCTCTTCGGGGCCCTAACGAACGAGTCTAAAACCCTGGCGTAATCCGCTTTCTCGATACTGAGCGCATCAGCTACGCCCTTTAGTGCCTCGTCCTTATTATTGGTTATAGCAACTGTCAAGAAAGCACCGGCGATTAGTAGTATAGTTATCGCACACCAGGTAATATTTAAGCATTTCTGTCCCCCAACACCGGCGCCTAACACATACACGGCGAAATCACAAGAACTTTTATATTGATTTGCAGCAATAGATAAAGGTACTATTCAATCAAGGGGTAGAGCAAATGTTTGAGATAAAGATAGATGACGCAAAATATTGGAAGAACTGTGTCGACGCTATAGACAGCCTCATAGAGGAGGGCACTTTCAACATCACCAAAGAGGGCATATCCCTCAAGGCGATGGATCCATCAGGCATAAGTATGATATCCTTCTTCATACCTAACAAGGCCTTCTCGAAATACAATGTTGACAAGCAGTCGAACATAGGCATAAACATGGACAATCTGAACAAGATACTCAATAGTTCTAGAAACGGCGAGCAACTAGTGATGAAAGAAGACAGCAACAAGCTAGCCCTGGAGTTTATAGGGGAAAACACGCGCAGAAGATACAAGCTGCCTCTAATAGATGTCAAGAAAGACGCGGACAAGGAGCCGAAAGTCGATTTTGACTCTGTAGTGGAAGTCAAAAGTGATTCGCTCAAAGAGATAATAAAGGATGCCAACCTATTGTCCTCATACATAAGCTTCAAGACCGACAAGGGCTCATTCAGGGTTGTTGCGAAAGGGGACGCAGCTGAGCTGGAAGAAGAGCACCTCAACAATGCAGAGTTCATAAAGAAGCTTGAGGTGGCGGACGGATCTTCGGCCACATTCAATCTGGAATACCTGAGCAAGATAATAGGTCCGTGCCCAACAAGCTCCAACATATCACTATCTATGAAGACAGAAGAGCCCATAAAGATAGACTACAAGATAGGGGACGCGCAAGTGGCGTACTACCTGGCTCCATATATGGAGAGCTAAATATAACTACAGGGCAGGTGCCGATTGCAGGAAGCTAAGAAGAGCAGCGCTAAAAATACATGGATAGCCATATTTCTTGTTGCGGCAGCATTATTTTTCATAATCAAGTACTACAGACCTGCATGGCTATTGCAATATGACTTATTTACCTATGCGGTGCTGGTTGCTGTTGCAGGCATTGCACTGATATACGTTGCATCGCTGTCAATAGAGGGCTATGGCGCCAAGAAGAATGCCGAGAAGGACTACAAAGCACTATCCGGAGTATTCAAGATGTTAGCTTATGCAGTGCTTGCAATAGTCATCTTGGACATGCTTAAGGTAAACATAACCGGCATACTCGTCGGCGCAGGTTTTTTGGGCATAGTCATAGGCCTCGCCGCGCAGAACACGCTCGGCAACCTGTTTGCAGGAGTTATGCTCCTTTATGCAAAGCCGTTCCATTCTGGGGACGAAATAGAGCTTTCTACATGGCAGTACGGCCTCATAGCGCAGACCTATCCACATGGCAATATATACCCTGGCATTAATGGCAAAATTGACAGGATAGGCGTCATATACACTACCATAATCGAGAAAACCGGTATGCCTGTTTTTGTGCCTAACAGCATCGTGATACAGGCGCTCATATTCAACAAAAACATGGCAGTGGCGAATTCCATGAAGGTTCGCGTAGAGCTCGATATCAAAAAAGACTTTCAGAAGTTCAAGAAAATGGCCAAGTCGGCTTTTTCAAGCGATAGATACATAGTAAAGAATGCAAAAGACGTGCAGATAGTCATAGATGACATAAATACTGCATATTATGGGGTCGGTATACTATTCTCATGCAACAGCGAAGCATCTGCCAAGGTATCACAGCACATAAAGGAAGCGTCGCTCAGAGTGTCGTCAAAGCTATGAGCTATTTATGCCTCTGTCGCATCCGCAATAAGAATTCATAAATAGTTTTCAATTGAGATATTATCAGATAAAATGAAGATCCTCATATTCATAGCCCCAAACGATTACAAGGACGAGACGCTGGAAAAGCTTAAGCTCATACTCGGCAAATGGAACGTCAAGTATGCAATAAGCAGCTATTCGAAAAAGGAATGTAGGGGGTACCACGGCGCAGTATGCATGCCTGATGTAAACACTAATTCAGTAAGCACCGAAGACTATGACGGCCTTATAATAGCAGACGGAAAAGGCATAGATTCATACAAGCTCTACGATTTCAGGCCTCTCCTTGACCTTGTGCTTAAGTTCAGCGCTTCAAAGAAGCAGGTGTGTGCGATAGGCAATTCAGTTAAAGTGCTCGCAAGGGCAAATATTGTAAAAGGTATGAAAGTAGCTACACCTGACGACGAGGAAGCGAAACGCCTCGTGCTGCTGTTCCACGGCATACCTACCAATGATGTATATGCGATAAACGACAACATATCAACTATACGCGATTCCAACAATATGGACTCAGCCATACTAGAAATGCTCTCCCGTCTAGGCGTAAAATAATTGCAAGTAATCTCTATGGGCAATGACAAGGGCACTGTTAAACACATAGCAGAAGAACGCATAGGCATACTGCTAGATATTGCCGAAAACTTTTACAAGGGCAAGGAGCCCCGAGGGGTTGACGAGGCACTTGCAAAAAAGTACATAGGCCTCGCCATGCAAATAAGAAAGCACTATAAGATAAAGGTCAAAGACGCCAGATTTGACACAATATGCAAGAAGTGCCACACCCTACTGATACCGGGTATCACATGCACAGTAAGAATTTTAGGCAAAGAGCACGCTGCATTATACAAATGCATTCGGTGCGGCACAGAGAAACGCACCATCTTTCGTGGTAAACGCATAGCAGCCACGCAGAACAGCAGATGAAAATCTATATATGTCTTCAGCTGTGCGATATCCGTGTGATTTACCGTGACAACTAAATCTATGAGTAGACCAAAGGAACTGTTCAGCACATCATTCGATCGCTTGGATGCCGCACGTGAAATCAGGGCGGCAAAGAGCAATAATGCCCTTCTGATGGATGATGAATTCGGCGACAAGGTGCTGCTTAACCATGGTAGTGTACACGTAGCGAGCCTCGCCGAATCCGACCTTCGCATGGCTGAGGCATCGGAAGTTATAGATGGATTCAAGGATTTGGTTGCTGCCTCTGAATATATTTTGACTGTATACGAGACCAACCTGCTTGACAAGCTATTTATGCAGTACCTTAAAGAATATAGCTATGAATCGCTCGAATTCATGCAAGAATACCTGAAGAGCTCACCCGCGACAGATAAAACTGTAAGGCTTTATGATCTACTGCTTGAAGAGGAGCATCGAAGGATAATGGATAATCCAGACAAATATAAGGAGTTCTTGCGCCGAAACCATGACATAATTAGCAGTTGTGTCAAGGATAGTATGCGTTAATTATGCAGCCGGAGTGCGCATGATTGTAGACTATGTAAATATTGCCGCCACTGCCTTTAATATGCTTGTTTTTCATGTTCTATTGGTGCATCAGAATGGGCGAGAGCAAAAAACCAAGCAACATATACGTTAGGGACAGGCTGATAGAATGCTTTGCTGATGCGAATCGCGAACTCAACGAAGCAATAGGCCAAAAAGTCCCGGAGAGGGTGCTAAAGGCTAAGGTCAAGCTGTTCGTAGGAGACGCTTTCAAGAAATGCGGTGTAGATTTCAGGAACCCAGATAGGGAAGGCATGATTAAGGCCATGGACGAATGCCGCAATAACATAAAGGGAACCATAGGCGAAGACGGGAATAAAATAGTTGAAAAACATTACAAAGAAATGCTCAGCCTAGTATCCAAGTTGCCTAAAGACGAAGACGAAAAGCATTGAGCAACATAGCTGAGCGCATCGTATGCTATTTTTGTCTACATTGAGCTAAATTAGGAAAGCTTAGGTATCACTTGGTCAAGCTGCAGCAGCGCTACTTGCGCAACGACCTTGCTCTCTCTATTACCAATACCCCTGCAAATATTATTATACCACCAAGTACCTCTTGATATGTGAAACTGCCTATTATTATGCTCCCCACGAGCACAAAAACAGTATCGAGATACGTAAAATTGTTTATGAAATTGCGTTCAGCCACTCCTCCTGCTATATTTTTTGATTTGTAGAGCTTCATTGCGTGGAGCTCGAACATCAATGCGCAGACATTAATGAAGCCAGCTATCAGCACAATGAGTGAAGCATCAAGTGATACATCAAGCCTGAACCCACTTGCAGCACTATACAAAATGCCTAGCATCAAGAAAATAATTGCGAAAGTGAGCATTTTTG
>JAKAVJ010000013.1 GCA_021827525.1 Microcaldota archaeon | reverse complement strand
TAATCCTCTCAACGGCTTTTATAAGCAGGTCCTTGTGAGGCTTCTTCCTGGTGAGTATGATGAACTCAACGCCAAGCGCCTTGCTGACCGAATGCACATCAACCACGTTAAGCCCGGCGAGAGCAATTCCGTTCAGCGCAAGCACCTTTACCTGGTCCTTGAACCTCGATCTCCTTATCCTCGAGATTATCTTTTTGCTAGAATCAGACGAATCCACGCCTATCTTATCTGAGAGCACGCCTTCAACTATCCCTTCCCTATAGACAACTATTACCAGCAGCGTGCTCTTCCTGCCTTTTATCGGGCCGGATGCCGCCGCGGCTATCCTGATCCCGCTTTTCATTCGGATCTACTTCTTCTTTGACAGTTGGCTCTTGAGGTCGGAGAACTCCTCGTCCATTGCGTCCAGCGCCTTGTCCAGCATGTCTATTGCCTTCTTCCTCTCCGTCCTTACTACGAGCTTGGGCTTGCTCGTGCCTAGGTGCTGCCTGTCCACTCCCGCAAACGCCACATCGTCTTCCTTTGACAGCTCTCCTGCGAGGAACTCCGGCAGTGTCAGATCGCCGTCGTCAAACTCTATTATCAGCTCCTTGCTCTCATTTTTTACGACATTTATTTTCATCGGACCACTCCTTTCAACCAAGCTTCATCTCTATCTTCTTGAAATCGCCGTAATACGGGCTTATCTTCCTGTACTCCTCGTGTTCGCACCTCTCGCACTTGAGCGTACCTGCAATATCGGAAACCTTAAGCGCACCGCTGCACAATTCGCATTCCGCGTACACCACTCCCGATTCGGGGTCGTGCACCGACATGCTGTATATGTCCTTGTCCTCGCCAACTATCCTCCCCATAACAATGTCCCCCAGCCTGAAAGGCTTGCCCCTGAGCCTCTCCTCCCTCTCGCGGAAGCTGTGCCTGTCGTGGTCGCGCCTTTCGCTCACGAGTATCTTTCCGCTCTTTAGGGCAACGTAAGTGACGCCATTCCTGGTGAGAGGGTTTATCTTTACGAACATCACAGCATGCAGGTCGTCGGTTATCTCCCCTACCACTGTCATGCCTCTCCTGAAGCGCTCGACATCCTTTACATACTCCACATCCGCCGTGCCCTGCTCAACCTTCGCCTTGCCTACCACAAGGCTGTACACATTGCCATCTTCAGCATAGGCGAGCCTGCCCGGGGAGCCCTCTTCCTCTATTGTAATCCTGTCACCAGGAAAGACTAAATCGTCTGCCATTTAAACACTGCTAATGAGTAGATAAGCAATCAAGTATATATGGCAATAAACATATAAAGGCTTATCTCTGGGTGCAGTTCGGCAGCCCGCAGTGCCGCAGAAAAGCTCTATATATGTTTCTGCGCAATAGCCTAACGGATAGGATGGATGTAAAAGGCAGGAAGCTGAGCGCTTCTGCGCTGAAGGGGCACGGGAGCGACCTAGCGCTTCATGCATACGCGGAGCTCAAGTCGACCGACGGGATAGAAGAGAGGCTAAAGATGCTCAGGCGTGAGGCTGGGAGCTACAGCGTTTCGCATCTCGGCGGGATGCTGGCCGAATCAGAATCCGCAAGCATGATAAACGAAACCGACATGGTTCACATTGATGATTCCGTATACAAGGCGAAAAGGCTCGTATTCACGCCAAAGCATGCATCCCCGCAGGAAGACATAAAATATGCAGTTACGGGATTCACGAACGACATATACTCGGACAATTACTCGAAATCTGCTGTCATAGACTCGTCTACCGGCGACAGCAAGGAGCAGTCGAATGTGCTGATAGGCGGCAATCCGAAGAGCCTGATGATGCTCGATGCGGGCAGTTCGCCCACCTCGGGAGTATACTTCAATTATGGTGAAGGGGGATTCCTGGGGTCATTGAAGCTCGAGCCCACTTCAGAGAAGATAAGCCAAAGAGACATCAAGGACGCGTTCCTGAGCGGCTACAACCGCGGCGGCATAGAGGAAGGCGTGACGCAGCTGCTCGCCCTGGCAAAGCAGAATTTCGAGAATTACGTCTGCATAATATACCCTGATTTACGGGTGCGCCAGAGCGAATCCATGTTGAACTCTGAAGGCGAAGTTGTGTCTAAGGAGAATGTGGTAGCGGCAGAGCTGCCCACATATGTCATATTCTACGATGCGGGCACATCATTCATGACTGCATTGTCGAAGTCTACTCCTGGCTCGTCAATGAAGAACAGCCTATTCAAGATACGGAGGAACGGGATAAAGAAGGTATCGAACGCAAGGCCCTATATGGATGTGCCAAAAGACGGTACGCAAGAAGAGCTGTACAGATAGGCTTCATCGCGGCCCTATCGTGAACGTGCCTGCAGGCATCTGCTGCATTATGTAATCTATGTCCTGATAGCCCAGCCTCTTGGCAATCTCCTTCGCGGCATCTGACTTCTGCTTATTGCCCTGATCCACGGTGGCAAAGAGAGTAATGCCTTTCTGCGCCTTTATCTTTTCAAAAGCGGACCCGGGCACGACGTTGAGGCCCTCAGACACGAACATTACGAGCGAAAGCTCCACGTTCCTGAACCATTCCCTCTCGCCGCTGAGCAGGAAGCTGCCTGTCCCAAGCGATCCCTTGTCCGTGGATTTGCCTACGTGTTCCCTAGTCAATGCATAGACATCGACGCTCTTCTGCATGTTCTTCCAGGCGCTGGAATAGCAGCCGGCGAACTGGGCAACCTCCTTCCGCTCCTCCTCATCGGAATCCCTTCCTCCCTTGAGGATGGTCACAGAAGCGCCGAATATGTCGGCATGGAAGAACAGGTCATTGTCTTCGAAATACTTTGAGTTGACGAGCTCGTTCTGCTGTGCATCCCTGCCCCCTATGGCAAGTTTCCCGCTGCTGGTGTAGAACCAGTGGAATTTTTCATACCAGCGCCTCTCGCCTTTCTTTATGGGTGCGCTCGCGGCCTTTTCGGCCTCGTCCATCTTCCTATTCTCCTCTTCGAGCCTCTTTTCGAGGTCCTCTACAGCAGCTTTCGCTCCCTCTTTTTTTGATTCGAGCTTCTTCGCCTTGTTGTAGTAGTCGTTGGCGTTCTGCTGCGCGTTCTTGGTGAAGTCTATCTCTATCTCCATGCCTTCCACGACTGCATAGCTTTGCTCTGCGCCAAGTCCGCGCTCAGCTGGTAAACAGCGATATTATCAGGCCTATTATGAATCCAAGGAACCCTATTATCAATATGCCTATGACGATAACCTTGGCGCTCCTGTTGAACTCCTCATGGGTGGGCCTATAGCTGATGTTGAGCACATGCTTCGAATTAACGATGAAGTTCCTGAATTTGCCTTTTATGTCCAAATTATCTACCTGTGCGGCATATATGCGCGGATTGGTCCGCAAAGTAAAACAATATATATGGGATTATTCATTTACATTTATATAGGTTATTGTGCCTTTGCAGCTCATCGTGATGCCAATGGAGAATATGATCATAATACGATTCGGAGAGCTCTGGCTCAAGGGCGCCAACCGCGACCAGTTCGTGGACAGGCTTATGCTCAACATCAAGGCGGCGCTGAAAGGCGAAGAGTATTCGGAGCTGAAGAATGAATACGACAGATTCGTGCTGTACGCATCAAAGGGCACAGACATGAAAGGAATAGAAGCGAAAATATCAAAAATACCTGGCATATCGAACATAGCGCACGGCACGATAGCCAAGAATGACATAAATGATATGATAGGGAAGGCCAAGCTGCTAAATGCAGAGAAGAAGAGCGTAAGGATAGAGGCGCACAGGTCGTACAAGACTGATGCTTTTACATCGAGGGACATAATAAGCGGCTTCATAAATGCCAAGGATCTGGGCTTCGGCCTTGACATGAAATCGAGCGACAGGATATACATAAGCGTTGCGAAGGGCCGCAGCTTCGTGTACATGGACAAGGTGAAGGGGATCGGAGGCCTGCCTGTTGGCGCATCTGGCAAGGCCGTAGTGCTGCTGTCAGGAGGGATAGACTCGCCCGTCGCCTCTTATTATGCTATGAAGCGCGGCCTGCAGCCGATATACCTGCATGTGCACACGTTCCCGAGCAACAAGGCGGCCATGCAGTCTAAGATGCCGAAGATAATATCTATGCTGTCGCAATTCAGCCCGCAGAGCAGGTCATATTATGCGCCTGCGCACATATTTCAGTCTGCGGTGGCAGGCATGCCGACCAAGTATGAGCTCGTATTATTCAAAAAGTTCATGTACAGGCTGGCGGAGCGCATAGCAAAGGATGAAGGCGCGAAGGCGATAGTGACTGGGGAGAGCCTGGGCCAGGTCGCATCGCAGACCGTCGAGAACCTGTCTGCATCGCAGCATGGCATAAGCACGCTGATAGTGCGCCCGCTCATAGGCATGAACAAGGAGGAGATAATAGGCAAGGCGAAAGAGATAGGCACATATGATCTTTCAATACAGGAATACCGCGACGTATGCTCAATAAAGATACGCAACCCAGCCACAAAGACAAAGCCCCCTATGATGGAGAGATTGTACGGCGAATACGGCCTGCAGGATGCGCTCGACAGGACGTACGAAAAGACCTCTCAGGCGTGATCGATACGCTCAACCTTCAGTGTCCGCTGCATCGCTTCCTGTTATGCTGTTGTACTCCTTGATGACATCCGTCTCTATTCCGTATGCATGCTTGAAATACGATGCCATGTTCTCGATATCGCGCCTTAGGAACGCAAGTGCATGCGGGTGCCTGGTCACAACGCCCTGGCCGAAATCGATCAGGTACGGCACGCCGCCCTTGACAAGCGTATTGTACTCGCTCAGATCGCCATGGACCAGGCCTGCTGAGTACATCTTCTTCACGTAATCCATAATGGTCGCGCGCATCCTTTCCGCTTCGTCTATATCCATGCTGTAGTTGCGAAGCTGCGGCGCAGGGTTGCCCTCATCGCCTATGAATTCCATTGCGAGTATGGACTTGTTGAACATGTATGGCTTCGGGACCATCACTCCCGCATTAGAGGCTATCTCGAGGTTGCCGAACTCCTTCCTGCACCACGTATCTATTATCGCGGACTTGCTTCTTCCTTCCATCTTGGTGAACCTGGGGTCTCCGGTGATGTAGTCCACCATGTTGAAGAACGTAGATGTCTCTATCCTGAAGAACTTGACTATGACGTATTCGCCCGTTACTGCCTCTGCATCTCCTGCGGTAGCCATGTACACGTCTGATTCCTTGCCGACGGCTATGACATGCTCCAGCCTGCTTATTACTCCCTTATTGAAAAACTTGCTCAAGTACTGCATGGTCCTAGGGTCGAGCGTCGCCTCTATCTTCTTCTGCTCCTTCATCATGTAGTCCGACCTTTCGGGCATCTTCCTCTTGCTCCTCCTTGCCATAGCCAAGCCTCTTTTATCTAATATGCCTCAAAACCAATAAATAACCTTTTTAAGTGTTTCTTTCTTAATATTGATAGGTGAATACATATGGCTGAAAAGAAAACGGTTATAACAGTGGACCCTAGCATGCAATACTCTAGGATGCTGCACTACAAGGAGAAACACTCCGGATGGGAGATATACAAGGCAGTATATTGGGGAATATACTTCTTCATACTGGGCCTGTTGCTCCTTTCGCAAGGTACAGCGCTGAGCCTTCTCTCTGGCTTCTTCGGATGGGCACTGCTGATATTCTCGCTGTTCATAATAGTGTTCGGCTTCGCATCGGCACTGCACCTCAAGCTGATGAAGAAATATGCGTAAATCCGTACGGCTTGCGGTTTTTCTTTTTCTTTTTTAATTAATTATTCAAATCAATCTGCAACACAATGCTATTTATAGGATTACGAACTTAATTTAGGTTATTGTACCCTATGGGTAAACGGCATACCACTGGTCAAGGTCAAGGCGTGTATAAAGATGCGCAACATATACGAGAGCAAGAACTACAAGCGTTATGCAATAATACCTATAGCGCTGCTTTTGATCAGCTTGGTATTCATACCGCACATACAGCTGGATTCTTCATTGAGGGGAGGCGTCACAATAACCATACAGACAAGCTCTGCGGGCAGCATAGACCAGAGGGCCCTTGTATCATACATAAATTCTAACATACCCGGCGCCCAGGCTACTGTTGCGAAGGCTACCGGCGGCCTGTCAATAACCCTTGCAAACAACCAGAGCATATCATCGGCGCAGACGCGGCTCACATCAGCATATTCTGCATACAGCACATATTCCGCTGCGGTGGTGCAGCAGGCTGTAGCTAACGACAGCCTGAAGAGCAGCCCGGGCAACAGCACGCTCATAGCGGAGATTTCCGCAGCGCAGAAGAATATCAGCGCTTCGATGGCATCCATAAAGGATAACGTGTCTGCAGGACTTGCATCAATCTCCCCATTCCTAAAAGCAAAGCCGTCATACAACGACAGCAAACCATCCCAGATGATCTCAGTGCTGCAGGGCTCGATAGCTAATGCAAGCGCTGCATACGAATCCAAAGTCATCTCAGTCCTGAAGTCCAAAGTGCCATTCACAACCTATTCATACAACGAGGTAACGCCGACGCTCGGCAGCTTCTTCCTAGGGCAGATGTTCAACATAATAATATACGCATTCATACTCGTGGCAATAATAGTATTCTTCATATTTAGGACAGCCATACCATCAATAGCAGTGGTATTCGGAGCTGCAAATGACATACTCATAGCGCTAGGCGCTATGGGTGCCTTCGGCATACCTATGGGCACTGCCACTATAGGAGGGCTGCTGATGCTGATTGGATACGCGATAGACACTGAGCTGCTTTCATCAATAAGGATACTCAAGAGAAGCGAGGAGACCCCGGAATCGAGGGCATTTGGCTCGATGAAAACAGGCCTGACGATGACTTCGACAGCAATAATAGTCTTTTCTGCACTTTTCGTGATATCATACATAGCGTTCATACCTACGTATTTCGAGATAGCAGGTGTGGTGCTCGCCGGCCTTATCGGCGACATATTCACCACATGGTTCGGCAACACTGTGTTCGTGCTCTGGTATAAAAAGAAGAGGGATGTATTGAGATGAGCCTTAAAGCATATATGAAGGACTACAAGATAATAATACTTGTAGTAATAATAGCAGCCTTGGCTCTCCTCGACGTCCATTACGGCATACACTTCGGCATAGACTTTGCGGGAGGGACGCTCATACCTGTGTCGCTGGAGCACAGCGCAAACGCCACAACGATGAGCACTATGATCGCGGACCTGCAGCAGAGGGTATCCACTTTCGGGCTGAAGGAGGTCACGGTAGAAGGAGTGGGCAATTCGAACATATACGTGACGATACCTTCGGTATCGCAAGCTGATGTGAACAGCACGATAAGCATCATACAGAGTCAGGGGACCTTCGTTGGCGTTGTCAACGGCACGTCCGCGATAAACGGGTCAGATATACTCAAGGGCAGCATAGGCTCGATATCGCCGCAGCTGGCCAACAATACCTATACGTGGGCCGTCCAGTTCTTCATAACTGCGCCATCGATGAGCACATTCGCCAAGGCCGTGTTCGGCCAGGCCAACAAGCCGCTCTACATGTACCTCGACCGCCCGACAAATGCGCTTATACTCATAAATTCTTCGATATTGGGCAACTCATCCCTGGGGCTTTCACCTAGCAGGGCGTTGAGCATGATACAATCCGCCCTTGTCCTAGGCAACCAGACGATACCTGTCATATCAGTTTCAGATACGAATGCGAGCATAGCCAGCGCCGAGAAGTTCGTGGCATCGAATCCGAGATACACAAAGATATATGCAAGCTACAACCTCAACCGCAGCCTCATAGACTATCTCATGGCCACAAACCGCACGGTAAACCTCGAGAGCAATGCGAACATGACACCCCAGTTCACCGCAATAGCGACGAACGAGACCATAGTAGAGAGCTGGGGGCTTGTAGGGCTGCTTTCTGCTCCCATACTCAACCCCTCTCTCACCACTGGCAATGTCAGCGACAGTTATGAGATATCCGGTGTCGCTCCTCTGACGCTTCCCAAGAGCGACCAGCTTAGCTATGCAACAGACCAGGAGAAGACAATAGCGAGCATACTGAGCGGCGGCGCACTTCCAATAGCCGTGATACCCGGTGTTCCTTCTCCGGTATCGCCCACACTGGGCAAGCAGTCACTGGTAGTCAGCGGCATCATAGGCATTGTCGCGATAGTCGCGATATCAATATTCATAACGCTCAGGTACAAGAAGATGTTCCTCGTCGCGCCCATACTGCTCACGACTTTCGCTGAGCTATTCGTCATAACGTCGATAATAGGGCTGATAGGCACCATAGACCTCGCGGCTGTGGCGGGCATAATAGCGGTAGTCGGAACTGGTGTGGATGCGCAGATCATAATAACTGACGAAATGCTCTCCCATGGCAGCGAGCAGACTACCGCAAAAGGCCTGATAAGCAAGGCGTTCTACATCATATGGATGGATGCGCTTCTGCTCATAATGGCGATGATGCCCCTGTTCTTCTCAACCTCCATGGTAACAGTGATAGGCTTTTCAGAGGCTACGATAATCGGTGCTCTGCTCGGCGTGCTAATAACGAGGCCCGCATACGGCGCCATACTGAGCAAGCACTTCGGTTAGGTGGTCGAGATGGCCATACACTGCCCCATATGCAATAAGTCCAGCGACGATATACGCTTCATCGGCGAGTTCTGCGAGGACTGCACCATAGACAGGCTCAAGCGCAAGATACCGGACAGCGCAGAAGTGTACCAATGCAAGTCTTGCGAGCGGATACGCGTAGGCATGGACAACTTCCAGCTTACGAAGAGCGCGCTCACCGCAGCCATCAAGACTGTGCTGAAGGCCCCTGATTGCGATTTCAAGGTCGTATCATACAGCAAGACAGACGCTGTGCTCCGGTTCAAGTGCACTGTAGAAGGCAGCACCGTGGAGTTCGACAAGCGCATAGGCCTGAGGATAAGGAAATGGATGTGCAGGGATTGCGTCAGGAAGGTCTCAGGGTACTACGAGGCGCTGGTGCAGCTGAGGGGCGACACGTTTCTGGTCGAGAGGATGCTGAAGAAGATGGAATCGTACATAGAGAGGAACAACGCCTTCATATCAAAGAAGGAGAGGATAAATTCGGGATACGACCTATACATAAGCGACAAGAAGCTCGTGTCATACTTCTTCTCGCTCTACAAGCTCAAGCCTGAGAGGTCCTACACGCTTTACGGCATGAAGAAGGGTAAGAAGCTCTACAGGCACATATATTCGCTGAGGCTGTGAGCGCTGCCCCAGTCATTCCTCCTGTATGTAGACGCACGGCACTGCCGCGTCGCTCGGGCATGCGTCCTGTGCGCTCACATTGATCAGATAAGTAGCTGTAGCCTCTATGTTGGCAAGGTTGCCGCTCACGTTCACAGAGGTATAAGCCGTTATGAAGCTTACCCCGGCGTTCGTGCTCACATTGAATATTATCTCGTGGCCCACTCCGCCGCTCGGCGTGCCGACCATTATCGCCTGAACGTCAGGAGGTATCTGTATTGATACTACCTCCTTTGCTGGGGATCCCTGCGATCCCACCACTGAAGCGACCGATGCAAGCTTGCTTGCAACCTGCTGCGCCTCTGTTGTCGATAGCGTCGATGTGGAAGCCGATATCTGTATGAAGGCGAGCACTACTATGGGCAGCAATATTATCAGCCCGAAGGATAGCGTTATGAGCAGCTCCAGGCTTGATTGGGACTTGCAGCCCCTTCCTGCACCTATTGCCATTTTTCATTCACCCATATCATTTTCTACATCCAGCCTCTTGAGGCCGATTTTGCGCTCCTTCGCCTTTATGACGTCCCTCTTTATGCTGTCTAGGGCTTCATTGAATGTGCGCTCCAGTATGAAATCCGCGACGTTCACAGATATGGTGCCGCCGTTCTTGAGTGCAACGCGAACCTTTATATCGTACCTGTTACCGCGCGTCCTCTTGATGTTCATTGCTATGTACTGTATGCTTATGCTCTTAACCCTCTCAAGCTGCTGCGACAGCTGCTTGAGCCCTTCCCTCAGTTCAGGCTCATACTCCTTTACCGTCTTGTCTATGCCTGATATGAATATCCTGTTCTCCTCCAGCCTCCTCCTGTTTATGACGTTTTCGAGCACGTCCGTAACCGTGAGTATGCCTACAGGCATGCCTTGCTTGTTTGTGACTATCAGGGATGATATGTTGTTCTCTGCCAGCAGCCTTGCCGCGGAGGCGAGGTCCACATCATTCCTCACGGTTATGGGGTTCTTCTCCATGATGTCAGCTATCCTGATCGAGCTCGGCATGTACTTGTCGGTCTTCTTTTCCGGCAGGCGCTCGTCGATGGTGTAGTAGTTGCTCAGCAGGCTGAAATAGGTTATCAAGCCCGAAAACTTGTTATCATGGAGAGTTATAAGCCTCTTTATCCTGTTGTCCTCCATAACGGATTTCGCTTGCGAGAGCGATATCTGATCGCTCGCCGCTACGGCGGGTGTGCTCATAGCATCAGAAACCTTCTGGTCGTTGAGCAGCTCCAGCGACAATATTATCTTTACAAGAGTGTTCCTGTCAAGCACTCCCATTATCTTGCCCTTCAGAACGTATGGCAGCGCCTTAGCCTTTGATGTATAGAAGGCGGTTATCACATCGTCTATGCGCATGCTGTCGTCTATAGAAGGCACCTTTGCGGTGTACTTCTCTATCGATTGATTCTTCGAGAACTTGAAGCTGCCTCTTGTGCTGTACAGGCTCCTCGAATCCATTATGCCATAATACGAGCCGTTCTTATTCACCAGCACAGCAGGATACTTCTTGAGCATTGACAGCCCCTGCTGTATGGGCGCTTTAGCGTCCATGTACTCTACCTTTGTTATCAGTTCCTGAGGCAAGCCTGCTTGTGACTCCTCTATTAAATAGTCCTTCATGCAATCCCCTTAATAATATCGATTTGCAAAGCAAAATATAAATACCGCACTAAAAGATATATGAAAAGCGCGCGCCAGGATGGCAGATTGGCTATGCAACCGCCTGCAGAGCGGTGTAGGAGGGTTCAATTCCCTCTCCTGGCTACGTCCATTCAGACGTCTACCACCACGCTTGCGGAATAGCCTGCCCTGCCCTTTCTTACGGCAAGGTCGTACTTTGATATTCCCTTCGCCTCGAGCTTAGAGCATTCCACTGCCATATCCTTGCACTCAAGGCCGCACTCCAGCCTTAGCTCCCTGCCTTTTGTAAAGCGCACGCCCCTTATGCCGTATGCGAAATCCCCGCGAACTTCCAGGGCAGAAAGGCAGCGCTGCAGGAACCTCCAAAGCAGTGTGTCCTCATCTTCAGCCCGCACGCTTATCCTGGCAATCCTGCCGTTCCCTCCGTGCGCACCTACACACGAAGTGTCAGCCATGATATTAAAGAGCGCCATTGCAGAATTGGAAAACAATTCTTCAATGCCTTTGCCATAAGCTACAAATTTCACATCTGCAGTGTGCTCAACATACCTATACCCAATTTTAGCGCGCATATAATAGAAGCTATATTAATATTAGCCTAAATATCTATATGTCCGATGAAGAGAAGAGTAACTACTGAATAGTGATGATGCCCATTTCGGCCGAGGATAAATTCAATGTTGCAGAAGAGTAAGATTAGACTGCTAGGGCTGCTCATAGTTTTGGCAGCGTTTGTCATCGCTATCGCCAACTCCCTGTCCATAACACAGTTCCAGGTTTCCGACACCAATCCCATGACCTACGTGATAGTAGTAATGCTGATGTCGCTTCTGTTTATAATATTCTACATGAAGGACGACAAGCTCCAGGTAACTCTCAGGAGGGCCGACCTCGCCATAGCCTCTGCTGTGTTCGTAGCCTATATAATACTGCTTTCATATTCCAAGGTCGCTCTGTCTTTCATCTTCATGAGCTACAGGGTCGATGCATTCCTGTTCATATTCGTTCTCGCCGCCATAATCCTCGCGGTATTCGGTACTCCTGGTCTGAAGAGGATGAAGTTCCTGCTTTTCTATATACTATTTGCTTCGCCGCTGCTTCTCATGCCTGTAACAAACCTGGACGCATCGTTCACAATGCTCAATGCGGGCGTTGTGTTCAACACGCTGCGCCTCGCAGGAGTGTCAGTAGTCCAGGACGGGATTAAGATAATAGGTGCTTCAACAGGGACCATATCCATAGCATCTACTTGCGCAGACATAGGGGCATTCATAGCGCTGTTCATGTTCCTGCTTCCGCTAGCCTACCTCTACGATGGCAAGCCCGGCTGGAAGGCGCTATGGGTGGTAAGCGGCATAGCGCTGATGTTTGTTCTCAATATATTGAGGATGTTTTCAATAGCACTTGTGTGGGCTTTCTATGGGATAGGCACTGCCATATCCACGGTCCACCTGTTCATAGGGCAGATAATATTCTATGCGACCATAATAATCATGATGCTCATAGCGTACAAGTTCGGCCTGCAGATCCCAAAAGCACAGAGAAATGAACACAGGGCATCTCACAGGAGCAAGCCTTCTCCAAATCGCATCGCTGCAAGTGCATATGCAGTTCCGGCGTCATTCGCCTTTGCATTCGGTGTAATTGCATTTGCAATCACCCTTCCATATTCTGGGTATATAAGCCCCTCTGCATACACGTTCAACAGCAGCACAACGGTAAACTATGCGGCGCTGGGCGAGGGTGTGCTATCCATACTGACGAATTCCAGGCAGAACGTGACCGAGCTGAGTATCATAGGTGCGGATTACGCGTTTTCCTTGGGGTCCTCTAAGAACACGAGCAACCTCACATACGTGATTGTCAATTATACCCGCGAGCCCGAGACCGGCGCGCCCAATATAGCGTATAGCAAAGTGCTGAGATCGAGTGCAATCCTGTTCAACAACGGCATAACTCTGCACACAGGCACAGTGATATCGGAGAACCATACTTTTGTGGTCAACTACTTCTCGATACCGTACTACACCAATGGCACGGCGGTCACGCTAAGGTATGAGCTGTTCAAGCAGGTGGACCTTACTAACGAGTCGCAGTGCAGCGCGACTGGCAGTCACAACATAAGCGCCATAAACTACTTCCAGTCAGGCGTCTACAACTTCTTCCATCTCCGCGGCACCTCCTATTCGGACATGTTTTGCTCGAGCTACAATATACTCAGCTCAATAGGGAAATGATATAAGGACTTATTCCGATATAGGGTTCTATCCAATGGTGACAACATTGCAACACGATGCGGGTATGCTTGTATACAAGATGAATAAATCCGTACCGGTGTTCCTTTTCCTGAAAAGGAGGGAAGGCTGGCTAGACATAACCAAAGGCCATATCAAAAATGGTGAGGGCAAAGCGGAAGCCGCGCTGCGGGAAGCACTCGAAGAATCGGGACTCAACCTCGCCGGCAGCATAGACCGATACTTCAGGTGCAGCACAGTATACGAGATAGATGCGGGCAAAGGAAAAAAGGAAGAGAAAGAGCTCACAGTATTCATCGCAGAAGTTGGCAGCGCTGCGAAGGTCATAATATCGAATGAGCACACAGGGTATGCATGGATGAGCTATAGGGATGCATTGGACGCAATAAAAAGCGGCTGGCAGATCGGCGTACTCCAGTGCGCATACGAATATATAATGCGCAAGGCCAGGATGTCGGAGCTCAATGCCGAATACTCGTCGCTGCCAAGCAGTATAAGCCCATGGAACCTCAGCAGGGTTTTCGTGCCGGGCGAAGGTCCGCTGAACGCGAAGGTGATGTTCGTAGGCCAGGCGCCTGGAGCGCAAGAGGATGCGGAGCGCCGCCCCTTCATAGGCAGGAGCGGCCAGCTGCTGAGCGCGCTCATACGCTCTTCAGGGCTGAAGAGGGAAGACACGTACATAACGAGCGTTGTGCAGTTCTTCCCTCCGAAGAACCGCATCCCTACTGATAAGGAGATATCGGCATGCAGGAGCTTCCTGCACAGGCAGATCGATATAATAAAGCCCAGGCTGGTGGTGCTTCTCGGCGCTGTCGCTGCGAAGGAAGTCCTAGGGATAAAGAGCATATCGTCGGTCCATGGCACTATGCTCGAGAAGGACGGCGTAAGCTATTTCTTGAGCCTGCATCCCGCTGCAGCTGTGAGGATCAAGTCGAACATGCCCAAGATAGAGGAAGATTTCAGGAACCTAGGCAAGCAGATAAGCAGCATGGGCTTGCAAGACGCATGACTGCAATCAGATGAGCAGGCTGGGTATCCTGCCTATTATGCTCTGGTACGCCTCGCAGGATGTCCACTGGCTCGGCTCTTTGCCTTCGCGTATGAGCCTCCTTACCTCCTTCGCGTCGCTGCTGTTCCACATAGCCTCGAGGCTGTATCTCGTATCGCGTATATTGCCTATCTTCCTGTTCCACATTATCGAGGGGTAGACATTGCCATAGCTGTCAAGGAACAGCGACGCTTCGAGGCTCTTGCTCCTCATAGGCGTCTTACCCGTCCTCGCGTATTCCACAAGCTTCCTAAGGAAGGCAGATTCTATTAGCGATATGGCCCCGTATTCCTTCTTTCTGCTCCTGATTATCGACCCTAGCTCCTCAAGAACTTTCGAATCGTTCGGCTTTATATCAAGATTGGAATTGCCGTAGTAATTATCAGATATCTGGCCCAGATTGATATGGAAATCGTTATAGCTTACCGAGGGTATGTCGCGCTTGACGGCTTCGAACGTCTTGGCGAATTCGCCCTGGTTGAACTTGCTCATTGTGTACCCGAAAACGAAATACAGGTTGCTGTGCTCCTTCTTCATTTCCTGCAGCCTCCTGAATGTGTCTATTGCCTTGTCGTAGTTGCCCGGCACGCCGCGTATCCTGTCATGCAGTTCCCTATAGCCGTCAAGGCTGACAGTTATCGCTACCCTCGGTATGCCGAGGGCGAGTATCTCCTCAAGCTCCCTGAACATCAAGTCATGGTTGGACAGGGAATTAGTAGGCATTGTCAGTATGTAGAGATGCTTCGAGCTTTCGCTGAAGGCCTTGGCAATCTCGACAAGGTCGCTGCGCATGAATACCTCTCCACCTGTTAGCTCTATCCATTTGAAGTACGGGTTCTTGCCCGCGAAACTGCGTATCTCGTCGATATTGAGCTCTCCCTTTGGCTTCATCTGCCATATATTGCACGTGAGGCAGCGCGACTGGCACCAATATGTCACTGCAAAATTTAGCTTATAGGGCTTCCTGAGCGTGCGGAAATTGGATTCGAGGGCGGTCATGCCCAAGCCCATCATCCTCTCTACAGACATTTCAGATATGCACCCTCTTCCTGTATATTCACATGGTATACTCTGTTTTTTAGATATTTAAGTATGCCGGAATGTAAGGCTAACAAATATATACATAAGGAGGCATTATACAAGAGGATGGGCCGCAGCAGCGCAACCACACTGCAGATACACCACCGGTGCGTACTTTGAAACCGCATGTGAGCATAGTGATACCGACACTCAACGAGGAGAAGAACATAGCGGAGCTGATGCGCAAGCTTAAGGGTGAGCTCAGCAGGTACAGCTACGAGATAATAGTCGTTGACGGGCATTCAAAGGACAGGACGGTGCGCATAGCTAGATCGATGGGCGCGAAAATCATGTACGACGATTATGGCAAGGGCTCAGCGCTGGTGAGGGGAATGCATGCAGCAAAGGGCGATATAATAATATCCATGGATGCAGACCTGTCAAACAAGCCTAAGGAGATACCGCTTCTGGTAACAGGCATAGAATCCGGATACGATGTATGCCTTGGGTCAAGGTTCCTTACCGGAGGAGGGTCGGAAGACATGCCGAAGCTGCGCGTGTTGGGCAACAAGGCGTTCGTGCACATAGTGAACCTGCTCTACGGCACAAGATACACTGACCTGTGCTACGGCTACAGGAGCTTTTCGAGGAAAGCCCTGAGAAAGCTGGACCTAAAGGAGAAGGGCTTCGGAATAGAGACAGAGATAAACATAAAAGCGAAGAAGAGCGGTCTCAAGACATTGGAGGTGCCGAGCTACGAGAAGCGGCGGGAGAACGGCGAAGCCAAGCTGCATACCGTAAGGGACGGCTTCAGGATATTGAGGACGATACTCAGGAACATAGGCTGAGGAGCGTTTCTATTTCAAGCCATCTATCCTGTAGAAGCCGTAGGCATATGCAAAGCCGGAGTAGTTGTCTCTGGCCGTTGCTATTTGTGTCAGGTTGAAGGTGCTGCTTACCGTGTGGCAAAGCCCCTCGAACCCGGAGGTATAGCACCAATAGCCGTAATCGACCACCAGGCACGGATACTTGTCATGGTAGGCGGCAAGGCCTGACTGGGTATAAGCGCTCGTTATGTTGCCGAACTGTATAGCGCTCCTGTTATTCAGGTTGAAGAGCTCGGGGTCGAAGCTGAAAACCAGGCATGATGCGGGTATCGATTTCGCATTGCCATATACGAAATTCTGGTAGAACCGCGCCTGCTGGGCCTGCGGTATGGAGGATGGGTTAATGCCTAAGCTCGGCGCCATGGTGTAGAACGAATACGCAATAAGCAGCGCCACTACTGCCAGGGAGAGAGCAAAGCCCCTCATTCCAGCCCATCTTCTCGAAGCCAGTATAATGGCACCGGCACCGAACCCACCAAACATGCTAACCTGTGTTATCATGCTCAGCACGAACCTCCAGTCCACTCCGTATGTCACCGCGCCGGCATAGAACGACGTGTAAATGGCGAAGAAGACGAAGAACCATATCAGGAGCGAAATCGCCTGCTTCCTGCGGTAAGCTAGCATAGCGATTGCGCCTATTGCCGCAAGGAACGTAAAGAACACGGGCTGCATTATATGGTAGGATCCATTGCCTCCCTGGAATGCATCGAACCAGAAAAGCGTGTTGGCGCAGACGTTAGCCTCGAAATTCTGGAAGTCGATGTTTTGCGTCACATTCACATACGCCGGGCTAGCAGGTGCGCAGGTGTTCGGTATGACAGTATTATTGTAGCGATATGTCCCAACTCTGTATTCTCCAGCTGTGTACATGAACTCCGCAGAAACTGCTATTACAAAAAACAGCACAACGATCAGCACCCTGGTGTTGAATATATTCTCTTGTATGCGCCTTATGTTGTTGCGCAACGATTTTGACAGCGATTCATCATCCAGCATTATATACATCAGGGGTATGAGAACCAGGAATATTGCAGCATCGACCTTCATGTACATCAATAAAGGTATGGAGAACATGAGCATGCCGAACGTGTTAAGATTTTTCCTGTATGTGAACAGCGCCGCCGCGAAAACCGCGATGAGAGAATAGGTGAGCATGGTGAGGTCTGAGGTTGTAGGCAGCGCCCAGACAAGCAGAACCGGGCTCAATGAAAACATGAGCTCGGCGAATATGCTGTATAAGAACTCCCTGAATATGAGCATCGATATGAGGAAGACGAGCAGCACGGAGAGGGCGCTGAGGAAAAGGAACATGCCGTACGCCGAGTACTGGTGCACGCCCGCAACTGCGAACGCGATTGCTATGTTGAATGACGTGCCGATTGGTTCATGGAACACCAGCCCGGTGAAGCACTGCGTAGGCGAGCCGAAGTTGCATTGCCATGCCTGGCCTGTGTGAAGCAGGTCAAGCGCCCCACCCTGGTACAGCACGTCATCAAAGAAGAGCTGCTGCGTCGGCTTCACGAGAGAAATTTCAAGGGCTAGGAACAGGAGAACCACTGCGGCCGCCGCCAGCAGCATCCTGCCGTCTATGCCCGAACTTTTCAACGCCTGCGATATATCTCTCCTGCTTCTTGCGGCAAAGAAAAGGAAGCCTATGAATGAGACAATGACCCCGAGCGTTAATATGTATTCCTCGACGCCTGCACCGAACATCACACACCAGCCTTGTTGGTAACGAAAAAGCCGTTTATGAACATGTACTTCGTTCTGGTCTTCTTCATGGTCTCGGCCGCATCATAGGGGCTCAGCACTATCGGCATGCCATGTATGTTGAAGCTTGTGTTAAGCACCATTCCTACACCTGACCTGTTCTTCACCCCCTTAAGAAGCCTGTAATAAAGCGGATTCTCCTCTCCTACCATCTGCGGCCTCGCCGACCCGTCTATGTGCATGACCGCTTTTGTCAGCCCTTGCATATCCTTCTTGACCATGTACGCCATCGTCATGAACTTGTCGGCGCCCTTGCCATCATATTCGAGCACTCTTGCTGCATCCTCCTCGAGGATCGAAGGCGCGAACGGCTGGAACCATTCGCGTTTCTTGACGTACATATTGAGCTTGTCCTTCACTTCGTCAGAGCCTGTGGGCGCCAATATGCTCCTGTTGCCGAGCGCCCTGGGGCCGTACTCCATCCTGTCATGAAACCAGAATACGTAATTGCCCTTATCTATCAGCTCTGCAGCATGCGATGCCTGCTCGGTCTGGCCTTCCTCCTGCACTGCAAACTGCCTCTCGCCCTTCAGCACCCTGGCTGTCTCTTCGTCAGTATACATGTTGCCAAGGTACGGGCTGAATGAATACGATGTGGTTCCTGCAAGCATGTGCCCGACGTACATCGCCGAACCTAGGGCAATTCCACCATCCCCCATATGTGGGAATATGTACCAATGCTTGAGGGCATCGATCCCCCTGAGCATCATGTTCGCCTTGACGTTGGAGAAAGTGCCGCCCGCCATCACGACATCTCCTATATTGTACCTGCTTATGGCGTTGCCGACAAACTTCAGCATAGCGGCTTCAAGAAGCTGCTGCGCCATGTATGCGAATTGCTCCCTTGGCAGCGACCACGCAATCTTCTGCAGCACGCTGAACTGCTTGACAGGGCTGTACTTGGCCATTATGTTTGTGCCTTCTATCTTGAAGAAGTCCTTCATCCTGTTCTCCTCGATGTCGAACGGGTATGAGTAATCGGCCATAGCCATCACCTTGCCCTCGTCCTCAAGCTCTCTCATGCCTACTATGTTTGTGACCTGTTCGAAGAAGATCCCTAGTGAATCCCTGGCCGGTATGCGCAAGCGCCTCTCCAGATTCCCGTTCTCAAATACGCTTATTGATCCTGACAGCCCATCGCCCAATCCATCAAGAGTTATTACGAGCGACTTCCTGAGTCCTGATGTGAACGCGGCAGAGGCCGCGTGCGCTACATGGTGTTCAACTACGTGGAGTTTGAACTTCCTGAAGCCCATGTGCCTCAGCTCCCTGGCAAGGAGGTACTTGCTCAGCGCTGTTGTGCCAGGCAATATGCCCACGCCTGTCATGGAATACTTGAGGTTGTGCCTGAAGTTCTCGAACATAGGCTTAGGTATCTTCCTCCTTCTGAAATTGTAATAGTATTCCCTCGAATAGGGCATCAGCCTCTCGAGCGTCTTGGTGAGCTCGGTGGTGCTCACTGCTATGTGCTCTATGTCTCCGGGCTTCAGCCCAGCAAAGTTGAGCGCCGCATGTATTGAATGCACCGGGAACTTCATCTCCAGCTTCCGCTTGGTGAACCTCTCTTCGTTTGCTGCGAATACTACCTTTTTATCGTCTATGAGCGCCGCGCCGGCATCGTGCTGGTCCCATACTCCCAATACATACATGCTATACCCTTCTTCTAAAGCTTAAACCTGACAGATAAGTATTGTTGTGCACACTATATATCATTTTCCATTTTCCACCATCAATTGTGTAAGGTTGTTGCTGGGCAGATGTAGTAGAAGCCCCTGTAATAAATGTTACACACCGCCGTGGTTATGGTGGAATTGTCCAGTTCCAGAGACAGATTTGATTCACTGTCAGGCAGGAACCTTGCGACATTTGGATTTACAGGGCTTGCATAATCGCTTTCATTGACCTTGTCGGACCCGCCCGCCTTCAATACTGACTGGTTTAAGAGGCCGTAGGCATTCGGTATCATGCGTAAGCCCCGGTTGAATGTGTATGCAAATATGGAATAGTTTGCGCCGCTGCTGGAACGATACCGCACGCTCAGGTTATAATACGTCTCGTTATGCACATGCACGATGCTGCCGCTTACAGTCCCGAAAGGATTGGCGCTGGAATATGCCTCATGCTGCACATATACATATGCGGAATCGAATGCGACTATGAGCACTATTGCTGCGACTGCGAGAGCCTTGTAGCGCTTCCTATGTGCCATAATGCCTGACCTGCGCTTTAGGCTCGGGGGCGAATTCCTTCCAATATATAGGCTAACCGCTGCAAACGTGCCGAAGAAGAAGTAATACGTCGGTATGCTGTGATAAAGGAACATAAGCGGCAGCAGGCTCAGTACTCCCACCAGGAGCTTCCTGCCTGAATACGCCAGCGATATGGCCCCTGCGATTATGACCGAATAGAACAGCACCGAGAACGCCCCCAGAGGCATCGGATACGCATATAAAAGCATGTAGCCAAAAACGCCATACGGGCTTGGGAATAGGAGGTTTCCAACCGGTGCGAAAACATCCCTGATATAGAGGCCCGGCGCGAGGAGTATGAAGTACGCATTGACTGCGAGGAACGTAGCGGCAGTCCCAGCCGCTGTCCAAAGGCCCTTTGCTATTCCCTTGTTGAACCTCAGTGCCACAAGCAGGACCACAGGTATCCATAGCTCCTCCTGGAAAGACGCTGCGACGCCAAGCAGGACGAACGCGTATTTGTTGTCTATGTACTTGTATGCGAACAGCAGCAGGGCGAACATGAGGAAGTCAACAACCGAGGAGATGTAGAGCATGAACATGGCTGCGAATACTATTATCCAGTAATTGGGACGCCTTATGTAATCCTTTTCAATAGCATATACAAGCGCGACGAGGAAAATTAGCATGAATAATGCATAGCTGTAGAGCATGTATATGTGCGAATAGCTGTATACCGACGGCTTGGCCAGGATGTAGAACGGGACGAGGGAGAGGAAGTACAGGTCAGGATAGTCCATGAAGCCCACAACCCTATTGTAAGTCGTGAGCGTTGGCAGGCCCACGCTGCCATTTACGTGTAGATATTCATATAGCTCAAGCGCAGACACGTTCATGGCATAAGGATTGGACCCAGAAATCAGGCTCTGCACTGCATGCAGCGCTAGGAATTCCTCATCGTCCGGTACGCTGGAGCTTATCAGCTTGCCTGAAAAGTAGAAGTACCACATCAGCACCGCTATTATGACCACTATGGAGAGAGCAACTGCCATCTTCGCCCTTTTGGACATCTTGAATGTGCCTGCATACCTCCCTATGGATATGAATAGCACCAGGGCGATCGTCAGGAAAAACGTAAATGGGTAGTCCAGCATCAGGCTAGCTATGGACAGGAAGCTATATCCAATGCTATAAAGGATTGCGTACGAGGCGGCCATGCTGGCGACCATCGCAATGAAGCTTGCTGTAAGGGCAATTCTCCTGTATGCACCGCCATAAGCCAGGAAGGTGATGGCGAAGACAAAGAAAGATGCAAGCAGCGCAGAAGAGACAGCCATGAGCTGCTCGGAGAGATAGCCGTATGTAAATATAGAGACATCGGAGAAGAGAAGCAGCACGATCGATACCATGAACATCAGCATGTAAACCTTATCCTCTTTCCACTGCGGCATCTGCATAAAAAAACCATAATGCGTTTATTCTCCAAACCTGGACATATCCCTTCACTAAGAAAGATTTTTATTATTATCTATATATAAACTATCGTAAAAGAGTCAATGGTGTATGAATGCCAAAAATATTCGGTCTTTTGGATTGGTTAAGCCGTAACATTAAGGTGCTGATGCTGCCTCTTCTGATGCTTAGCTTCATAGCGACGATGTCAGCGGCAGGGAACAGCATAGTAAGCACTGTGACTTCGCAGATATGCATAATATACACCGTAGTGCACACGGCAATATTCATACTGGGACTTGCACTGATGATAGGCGGCGCGGCGCTCTATGCAGCTTCGCACATTATGCCCGGCCAGAGCAAGTCGACGCTTCAGGGATACGGCATGGGCATGATCCTGGGAGGGGTCATAGGCGTGATAATAGCAGAGATAGCGCCGTTCCTGCTCGGCCTGATAATGGGAAGCTCGGCTTCCGTGGCCAGCATAACCGCAGCCTGCTCCTAAATAGGTTAATGGGTTTTTCCATTAACCCTTTTAATATTTCCTTCCTAATCCTTCTTGTGATTAAATGGTGAACGTGCTAAGCTATTCGTTTGACTTCTATGCGAAGCACCTTCGTCTGATACTGCTTTTCTCGATATCATTCCTCATAGCTTTTATAATACCTGGCCTCGCGCCGCTCCCAACATACAATGATGCCGGCGCGATATTCATAAGGACTGCAAGCATATTCGTCAACCTCAACGCAATCAGCGCGTCGATAATAGTGGCATCGGTGTTCTTCTCGCTGCTTTTCCTGAGCTTTGCTATCGTAGCGATAAACATACTTGTGAAATACGGCAGGATACACACGAGGATACGCAAGGAGATAATGGACGGGCTGGAGAGATATACAGGCAGCACATTCGCAGTGCTCATAGCCTACGCTGTAATATTGTACCTGATCAACATGGCGTCTTTCTCAATAGGGCATTCAGGCCTGTTCACATATGCGGCTGCGCTGATACTCGCTCCTTTCTTCTTCTATGCGCCCAGCTCCATAGTCATAGACGAGAAGCCCGTAGGCAGGGCAATGATGGCAAGCCTGAGATTCATCATAAAGCGCTTCGACTATTTCCTGCTATGGCTTGCTATAGCTATAGTGCTGATAACGCTGTTTGATTTCATATTCATAGCGGCGACAGGGACTCTTCTGTCACGCTATATAATGGTCGTGTTCAACTCATTGTTCATACTGCCGTTTCTCGTAGTGCTGCAGAGCGAGATGTACATGAAGAGGTTTGCGCTGCTGAAGAGGTGAGGTGCGCTTCGCCGCTCTCGATGCATACATAGTATGGATTATAAATATTAGTCCCTATATTATTCTATGCGCCACGGGAGCAAAGTAATGCTTTTTGCCGTATTGCTGCTAGCATTCGCAGCAAAGCCTGTGTACGCGAGCCCTAGCTTTCAGACAACTCCATACTGCCTGGTCACCGGCTCGGACACCACGCTTGGCAACTGCGTAGTGTCGGCGATACCATTGGCATTATTCGGTGTTCTGTTCTCGTTCCTGCTTGTTGCTATATCATACATGCTCGGCAGCGTTTTCAACATAAGCGCGCTGAAAGGATGGTACCAGAACGAGCTCAGGGAGGCTGTGAAGTCCATACTGATAATAGTCTTGATATTTTCGCTGTTCATAGTGCTAAGCAGCATAGCTGCGAGCTATGTCGGCGCGCCGAGCTCATCGTTGACAACTAGCAGCAGCACAGCAAGCAGCGAAATAACCAGTAACATAGGCATGGTCTACACCGCGCTTCAAACATCCTACTTTACCCCGGAGCTGCAGAACGTAGATACCGCATTCTACAATTTACTCGGCCTATATGACGGCATAGGCGTATGGAAGAGTATGACGCTGTCATTATACATACCCATCCCTATAGTGCCGGTGTTTACAATAGGATCGCTCGATTTCGGTGTCGATGAGAACCTCTATGTGAGCAGCGTAATATCCTCCATATCGGACCCTGGCCTCTCTCTGCTTACAGATATAGGAAAGGTCATCCTAGTCCCTGTTACGATAATATTGCAGGTGCAGCAAGACCTTTTGGCGTCCATCATAGCAATAGGGTTCGGCGTCCTCTTGCCTGTAGGGATAGTGCTCAGAGCCATTCCAATACTAAGGCCTCTCGGCGGCACTTTCTTGGCGCTCGGCATAGGCGCGTCGCTAGTATACCCTGCGCTTCTGCTTGCCATCAACGTTCCAATAAGCAGCTATATCCCGCCCACAACCATACCTACTCTGTCAAATTCCTGCCCTAGTGGATGGAACCCAATAGAATGCGCCTTCTACAGCGGGGCGATAAGCGTTATCAACACCATGCTATACGCTTCTAACGCGAATAGCCAGATATTTACAGGATTCGGATACGGCATGGCTAGCTATGCAGACATATATCCGGCATTCAACATAATACTGTCGCAGGCTTTCCTGGTGGCGATACTGCAGTTCATACTTTTCATACTGGACCTGATAATAGGCATAGTCATAGTCCAGCACATAGCGTCGCTGCTAGGGGGCTCTCTGAGGCTTGGAATAGGAAGGATGAAACTTGCATGAAGAGCGATTAGATGAAAAGCGCAAAAACAAGGATGTTTCCCATTTACGCACTCATACTGATAATAATGCTAGTGCATTCATCGGCAGTCGCCAAAGCAGCATCGCCTACACTTACTATAAGCCCCAATCCAGCAAGCACAACATCCACAGTTACAATAACAGCCCAATGCCCGGGTAAGACTATACTCAATCGTCTGTGCGAAATAAGGTACCCCACCGAAAACCAGGAACTGGCTTTCGGATTCGGCACGGCTACCTATACATATCCTGCGGGCAGCCTTCAAGCTGGCACCTACAAATACTTTTATGCTTACGATATATCGACAAATACATACAGCAGTGGTCAAGTGTTGACCGTGCTGACCCCCGGTGCACCCACCAACTCAGCCTCCAATTCTGCTTCCAACAGCGCCTCCACCGGCGCCTCCAACAGCGCTTCAAACAGCGCATCCTCATCTACAAACTCAGCTTCTGCCATAACCGTCACGGCTCCGCCGCCATCGCAGCCCATACAGGCGTGCACCCTGTACGGAAATTCAGACTACACCAACGACTGGCTTCCAATAAACTACCTTGTGATAATAATCGGCTTCATGGTAATGGCAGTTCTGTATGCCATTGGCAGGATCATGCCCCCAAGGACCAAGAGCACCATCGCCGGCATAACCAAGATTGAGATGACGCAGCTCCTGATAAGCGCACTCATAATAACGCTGCTCATATTCTTCTCGAGCGCAGCATGCGGCATATCTTCGTCAATAAGCCAGCAGCTTACAGGCACATCGCTCGGTCCATTTACGTATTCAGACTACTACATCGGCAACCTTAGCATGAACACAGGCTTGAGGCTTCTCACGAATATATATTCCGATTCGATAGCGTTCAGCATAGATGCAAGAGTATACTCATATATGGCAGCGCAACTGTCGGGGAAGCTCGAAATACCGACGATTACCATAGCGCCAGGCGTATCTATGAACGTTCTGGAGGGGTACGACCTAAGCATAGGCTATTATCTCATTGCTGATCTGTACATGGATCTGTTCTCGCCGATACTGGTGATAACCATAGGCATGTTATTCCTGCAGTACCTAGCGCTGCCGCTCATAAAGCTTACCGCATTCACATTATTGCTTCCCGTGGCCATAATAATAAGGTCAATAGCATATACCGGCGCGGGCGGGTCAGGGCTGCGCAACGTAGCCAACGCCGTTTTGGCGTTAGCGATAGCGCTCTACCTGATATATCCGCTGACCATAGCGCTCGATGCGTACATGGTGCATTGGATATTCTCTGTTCAGAACCCCCTTTATCCGTACCTGAACATGGGATTCACATTGACACAGCTGCCATCAACATTCTTCTCGAGCGCATCAAGCAGCTCGCCTTCGACGCTTCCATTCGGCATAGCCGCGCCGTCAGAGCTTAGCCTCATCTCAGGCGTGAGCAGCCTTGGGCTTTCCGGCGTATACAATCCGTATACGCCTATAACAATATCTAACTCTATCGTGAACCTGATGTCGCAGTTCATATTCATAGGTGTTATATTATTTGCATTGAATATAGCCATAACAGTGGCGTTCGCCATGAGCCTCACAAAGGCATTGAATACTGGAATAGAGGGTGCTGCGTCGTTCTGGAACAATCTGTGATTTGAATGATAGCGCCTGGAATATTATTGCAGATAACATCCATATCTACTGTGAAGTCCGACCTTCTGCCAATAGTCGTGCTTGCGCTGCTCCTCGATTCGGTGATAGTGAGCGTATGGTACGTGCTGGGCATACTGCTTAACAGCACGAAGGTGAAGGATTCAGCAAGAGGCGAGTTCTACCAGCTTGCCGGCACCGCTGTCATAACGGTCATAGTGCTCACCATACTGGTGTTTGCGGGCAATATATTCTCCCTAATTTCGAGCGGCGGCGCAATGTCAACATCGAGCATGTCAAGCATGTGCAGCGGAATAGAATCATATTCACCGCTCTCCATACTCGGACCGCCCTCTTTCGGTATAAGCTCGTTTTCGCTGCTCAAAGGATTCTCTAGCTCTTCGGGCCCGTCTTTCGGAGGGCTGTGCAACTACATATCGACGCAGTCCAGCAATCCTACCGCCACGACTAACATAGACTACCCGCTGGCTTCCGCAGGGGTCGTGATCGCAAACCTTACGAACCAGAGCATAGTAAACCTTAATTCGTTCTTCGAAGTCGACTTCTTCTTAGGCTACATGGAGACGCTCACGCCCTCGCTGTCATTCTGCCTGCAGGACTTTATAAATCCCGCCGGGCCATGCATAATACCTCCAGAAGAAGACGTAAATCCTGCCATCTCATTCATAAATGCTACATACACACCCTATGCAGGGTACTCAATGGTGTACAAGCCCATGGGCGTTATAGGCGAGCTTCTAGGCACATCGCTTGAAATGGATGTCGCCCAGCTCCTGTTCATAATCATATTCCTGTACATATGGCCGTACATCCTGTTCATAGGGCTGATATTCAGGGCGACGCCCTTCACTAGGAGGATAGGCGGGCTTTTCATAGCCGTTGCCATAGGGGCGGTGCTGTTCTATCCAGCAGTATTCGCAATTGAGTATGTATCGCTGAGCAGCATGAACGTGAACAGCGAGATCGGCTCCACGGGCATTACGCTTAGCACTGCCTACGGCTTCAACGGCATAACTACAAATTCCATTACCGCCTTGCCCGACTATACCCCTAATTTCTTCGTGGAGCCAAGCATAAAGAAGATAGCGCAGGCAAACAACTGCTGGCCCCCCGGCGGCAACCTGGCCCTGACCCAGGCAGAGGATACCGGCATACTGCTGGTTCCTTTTGCATCCGCTGTAGAAGGCCTGCTGCCCCTAATAAAGGGTGCTTCGGGAGGCCTGCCAAGCTCACTGCCATACTTCTATCTGCCTTCTGCATGCACTCCAACGAATGCGGAGGGCACCATGTTCCAGGTGCTGAATGCATACGGCATAACGGGCATAACCGCATACGTCCTGCCACTTGTGAACATATTGATAACACTGACTGCAATAATCGGCCTGTCCGGCCTGCTCGGAGGCGATACCAACCTCGCAGGCCTTTCGAGGTTCGTATAGTGATATTATGAGAAGGGCATACGCATATGCAAAGGGTGCGGCGCTGGTTCTAGCCTTGCTGCTGCTTCTGGGCAACGTCTCTGCTGCTAGCACAGGGGATGCGACCAACTCCGCATTCTGCAACAGCGCAATAGTGCAGTCCAATGCGGTGCTTCATTCGAGTTCTTATGGCGGCATGCTCGGCATATCCATGCTCATACTGGCTCTTGTGGCGCTGGTGATAGGCATAACGTATATGATAGGCTATTCATTCAAGGTCGAGAAGCTTGTGCAGTTCTCGAAGGCAGAGATGGGCGAGATAGTCGTGACGTTGCTTGTAGTCCTAATATTTTTCGGCGCAATATACTCCATATCTCCATCAGGTTTCATAAAGATAGGCCCGTCAAGCACATACAACACGTATTACAACGACTGCACGCTCCTTGCGGGCTCGTCGGTCGACGTATTCAGGTCGCTCTCCACTTACTTCATACCAGAGACATACTACCTCCAGCTTCTGCGTGATTTTAGGGTGAACATAATGCCGCTGTATTTCGGCATAAGCTTCGTACCATTTAAGGCCTTCGGCCTTCTGTACCACATACTTAACCTATTCATAGGCATTGCCGGGGGCCTTGCAGGGCTCTTCATAGCACTCATAGTTTTCCTAGCCATAATCTATTCAGTATTCCCGATATTCCTGTTCTTGGGAATAATACTGCGTACGATTCCGTGGACAAGGGCAGCAGGCGGAGCCTTCCTGGGCCTTTTCATCGCGTTCTACCTCATGTTCCCTACCCTGCTGTACTTCATGCTGCAGGCATCGCCCACCTCATCGGTTTTGCCTGTAATAAATACAAATTCGTTCCTGAGCAGCCCAAGCAGTTTCATACAATCAACAGGTACTTTCCTCACCACGGTACTTCAAATGATATCATTCGATATAATCACGCCATTTATAAATGTCATAGTCGAGCCGATGATATTTACAATATTCGTGCTCATAATATCGCTTATAGTCTCGTACGACTTCATGGAGCTGATAGGCGACGCGCTCGGAGCGCCGAGCCTGTCTTCAAGCAATACGCTGAAGAGGGTGCTGTGAACTGAAGAGGGATAGATGATTGGCATGGTTTCAAGAAGTGCAATACGGGTCTCGGTCGCGATTGCTATGCTAGCCGTGATGCTGCTGCACACCGCTTCTGCGGCATCCTCCGCGCCTCAGTCATTCGTCACCAGCTTCATACCTCCGTGGTATGACATAGCTCTGATTGCAGTCATTGTGGTTATACTGATTGCGGCACTGATTTATGCAGTCAGCTTCGCCTTGGACAGCCCTAATGGCAGGAGCTGGGCGCGCGCCCAGATATACGAGGCACTCATAGGGATAATGCTGATTGTGATATTTCTCGGGTTATATTCGATGATGTTCTTAAGTCCGAGCCAGTCCGTAAGCAGCGCACATCTGCTTCCGAGCACATGCACAGGAGCTGCGAGCGATACAATATTCAACCTATCCGCTTGCGACATGGGCAGCTTCATAGCGATATCGAAGGGCTACTTCAGCCTGCTGTACGGCGTATCATACGTTGCCGGTCTCACGCCCGGGTTCTCCGTCAAGGTCAATGTCCCATTCGATTCAGACGGAACCGGCTTCTCATTTGGCATCAATAGCCTATTCCCGAAATCTATGGACGAAATTCTAGGCATTGCGTTCAATGCGCTGCTGTTTATGATACTGCTCAACGAGGTTCAATTGATACTGCTATCCGGATCAATATTCTTCATAGCCCTTTTCATGGCAATAGGTCTGATAGCATGGGTCTTCGGCATATCAAGGAGCTTTGGCGGCGCAATGATAGCTTTCGGCTTGGGCCTCGGAATAGTGTTCCCCCTTTTGGTCTCGGTAACCTATGGCTTCATAACTACGCAGACGCTAGTTTCATTGGGCAACCCATCTACAATCTCAGGCGCATTGGCGGGAATATACAACTTAGCATCAGGCGCTACGGGCCTGGTAGCAGGACTGTTCGCCACATATATATCCGGAAGCTTCCCATCATATCTGGGGACTCTCCTGCTGCAATACGGGTATGTGATAGCGGGCCTCACTTTCGTGCCCTTCCTGAATTTCACCATATTAGACGCATTCATAGTGGACTTTTCAAAGGTGATGGGCGAGAAGGTCAGCTTCATGGCCCTTATTGGTAACTTGGTGTAAGCATGTCCAGAGCAATTCCATTATTGGTAATCGCTGCGATATTTGCAGTGATAACTGTATTCGCATACGCCTCGCTAAGCATGCAGCCAGCGCAAACTGGTAGCACCTCAAGCGTGCCTATACAGCATTCCATATCTTACTCTAACATATCCTATTCTAACATGACTGCCGCGCAGGCGCCCCAATCCGAAAGCCTTTCGTTCCTGCCAAAATGCTCATGCAACACAGAAGTGTCATGCGGCAGCCTTACGCTCTGCTCTGGCGGTTGCCCGTCGGGCTGCCCGTCGGTAAATATAATATGCAGCTTTCAGAATGGTCAACCAATTAGAGGTGTAAAATGTGGGTCAAAAACCTCACCGACGTCTTCTTCTAACGGTGCGTCAAGCTCATCCAACGGCGCTTCTAACGGTGCGTCAAGCTCATCCAACGGCGCTTCGAACAGTGCATCGAAAAGCGCATCCGGCGCTTCTAACGGTGCGTCAAGCTCATCCAACGGCGCTTCGAACGGTGCATCGAAAAGCGCATCCGGTGCTTCTAACGGTGCGTCAAGCTCATCCAACGGCGCTTCGAACAGTGCATCGAAAAGCGCATCTAATTCTGCTTCTGGTACAGCAACAGTCAGCACTACAACCACGTCAATACCTGGGGGATGCGGGCTGCTGCCCAATTCGATAGTATCGCAGATAGAGAGCAGTGCACCGTGGTACTGCCCAATAAACGAGCAGGTCTACGATACGTGGAGCTCCGAGACGCCCATAGCTTTCGCTGCGATACTTGTCGCATTCTCTATAGCGGCAATAATATTCATGGTCGGAGCAGGCCTAAGGAACGACAGGATGCGCAACTTCGGCATTGGCGAGCTTTATGAAGCAATTGCCAGCGCCATAATCGTCGGGCTGTTCCTGTATGTGAGCGCCGTGGCGTTCGGCATAATACCGTCGCTTTTTGTGGGGACCATAAACCCGTACGCTACCGCTTTCCATCTTATCCTCTCCACAATACAGCAGGCTGAAGGCGTGTTCTCCAGCCTATACAATGTTGTGATCATGGATTCATTCTACGCCTCGCTAAATGTAGAAATAGCCTTTCCAATAACAGGCGCGCCGCCGATATCACTGCTGACGCTATTGTACTCACTGCCCCTGGAAGCGCTGGTTATAGAGCCCTCTATGGTGCTGGGAACCTTCATAATAGAGGGCATAACCGCTCTGTACGCCGAATACTACCTGCTAGTATTCTTCTCGGTTGCATCCATACCAGTATTCCTTGTTCCTGGCGTGATATTCAGGGCCATATTCCCGACAAGGGCGCTAGGCGGCATGCTCATCGCACTGGCAATGGGGTTCTACATAATAATGCCGACCATGTTCGCAATAGCTTATTACTTCACGGCGCCGAGCATACTGCACACCCTCTCTACCGCCTCTATTCAGTTGAACCGTTTCGGCCAGGGCTCCGGTGCGATAACCAATGCCATAACGCCTGATAGCCCGCTCGTGACGCAGGTAAGCTCTGTGCAATCGGCAATGAGCAGCTTCTGGCTCCTGATACTGTTCTATCCGTTGCTTATAATCGCAGTAACTTATGCGTTCGTGACACAGATAGCGACGTTCATAGGCGGTGCATCGCAGATGAGCGGCAGAATGAGAACATTTATATAAGTTAAAATAGATAAAAGGTTACGAAAGGGTCTCTAGGGATCCGGCAGCAGGAAGGTTTGAAATGGACAATAAGATATTCATATTTCTAGGGTTACTATTCGCCTCAATAATAGTGCTTGCAGCTGCAATAGAGCTGCCTCTCGCAATATTCCCATATTTTGCCAAGCTTGTTCTGCTTATGGTCGCGATGTTTTTCGTAGTCCTGGCTTTCGCATCAAGGTACTATTCATATCTAATAATACCTATGGTAAAGCAGAGGAGCAAGCACATAATGCTCGACAAAGAGAACACATACTGGCTCTCCGCTTCTGCAGATTCGATAATACGCAAAGTCAAGGACACATTCATAGCTACGGTATATGTGACCATACCAATATACCGATCTGCAACTGAGATGCAGCCAGAGGAAAAGCTTGAGTTTGCCAATCAGGTCAGCAGGCTGGTTGGCATAAGCAAGGATCCGGTAAGATACTCTACGCAGATGTACGTGATGGATAAGGATGCATATCTGCAGACGATACGGGACAATGTCAACGCTGCGGAGAACGCAGCAGAGGAGCTCAGCCAGAGGAGTGCGCCAGCGGTCGAGATAGAGCGCGCGAAGGGCAAGATAGCCATGTGGAGGAACATGCTGGATACTATAAGCAAGGGCACATCCCTAGAGCTAGTCACGTATGCCAGCATATCAGCTACAGGCACCAAGGAGTACGAGGCTGTGAGCGCTGTGCAGCAGAAGGCCCGCGATGTGATATCAGGGGTGAGCACCACATTCGGCGTGACACCCACAATAGTGACCGGCGAGGAGATACTGAAGTTCGTTGAGCCTGAGCACATGATACCCGTGACAACTATAAGCGCGCAGATAAACAAGAACATAGAGGAGGAAGTGATATAATGGATTCTACCGGGATAATATATCTTACGTTCAGCTTGGTTATAGTGCTGATAACCTTCTCTTTCCTGCCTCACTTCGGTCCAGGGATATACAGGATCATAGCCGTAATAATACTGCTGATAGCAGTCGTTCTTATACTCATGCTCAACTGGATAGACTTCATCGTATTTCCTGCAGTATCAAGGATGCTGGGCATAACTTTCCAGCCGATGAAGGATTATAAGATAGTGAAGTCGCAGGATGCAATAGTGAAGAGTGTAGGCGGAATACACTACGCTATAGGTTACCTCACGGCCAACCTGTTCGCGTACACGTTCAAGGCTGAGAACCCAGAAGAAGACGTCGATTCAAGGATAGCAGAGGCGCCGGACAGGTGGGAGAGAGCGGTTAGCGGCATAGACTTTCCTTTCAAGTTCCACGTGCTCTCCTGCGGCAGGGACGTGCAGAAGGCCCGCGATGCGCTCGAGGGCAAGAGAGGATACATAGAGTTCCAAATGGCGCGCCTTGCGCAAAGCGGCAAGCAGACAGATACCGCAATGGAAGAGCTTCAGAGGAAGCAGAGCATAATACAGACGCAGATGGACAGGATAGCTCAGGGCGAGAAGCCTATATCGACGATAATGTACATAGAGACGGTCGGTGTGGGTGTTACTGAGAAATCTGCCCTGGACAACCTTGCTGCGCAGGAAGCGCGTCTGCAGGTTGCGCTGAGCTCGTTGGATATCCAGATAATAAAGATAGTGGGCAGGGAGCTATATTCGATATTCAATTTCAATTTCTCGCTGCCTACCCAGTATAACGAGATAGCCTCTAACTTCGACATGCAGGGATGATGTTATGACATTGGTAAGATTCCAGAATATAATGAGCAACGAGATAGCGAAGAGGGCGTTCATATCAAGGCCCCCAGAGCCTCCATCATCAGTTCTCGTAGGCGATCCGCAGAAGACCGTCTACATAGGCACTACTAAGATGTTTCATGTACCATTTGCATGGACTTACGCCAACCTCACGAATCCGCATATGGCTATAGTGGGCATAACCGGCTCAGGGAAAAGCTACTTCATTAAGACATTCCTCATTCGTGCATACTATGTCTGGGGAACCAGTGCCGTTATAATAGACTGGGCCGCGGAATATAAGCCATGGGTCAAACAGAGCGGCGGCACCATAGTCTCGCTTGGCCGGGGCGATTTCATAAACCTGCTTGACCTATCAGGCATGAAGCCCCTAGACAGGACCAAGCAGATAATGAACTCTCTAGATTTGCTCACGGACATATCCGAATTCCCAGAGCAGAAGAGGCTTACAGAAGAGGCAATAGAACAATCGTACACCAATAAGGGCTTCAACGTTTCTGAGCCACCGCTGCCTGGAATAGAGGTGCCAACGCTGAAGGATGTGATAGCGCTTCTCGAGGAGAAGCTGCAGGATGGAACGTATGAGTATCCTGCAGAGCTTGAGAACACCATATACAGGCTTAGGCAATTCGCACGGGAGGGCGAGGACTACTTTGCAAGGAAGAGCACCATAGACCTGGAAAAGCTTGCGGGCTCAGGTCTAGTGGACATAGATTTATCCGGCCTGCCGGATGAGCGCTTCAGGGCCCTTGCGGCGCTGTTCATACTGCAGACGCTTAAGGAACGCATGCGCTTCGAAGGATGGAGTGAGAGCAAGGGGCTGAAGACAATGGTTGTGCTAGATGAGGCCTGGAAAGTCGCGAGCGATGAGAAGAGCGACGCCATAATGATAGTCAGGGAGGGAAGAAAGTACCAGTTCGGTCTAATAGTGGCATCGCAGAACCCGACAGACATAAATGAAGCAATATTCTCAAACGTCGGCACTACTTTTATAATGAGGATAAAGTTCGAGAAGTTCATAAACTATATACAGGGCTCCCTCAACTTCTCCGATTTCATACGGTCCGAGATAACGAAGTTCGGTGTAGGGCAGGCTGCGGTAGAGATGGCGTTCCAGACATCGCTCAGGTTCCCCGAGACGTTCATACTGGAGAGGATACAGGGCGAAGAGCCCCTTTATGTATATACTATAGACCTTACTGACGTGCTGACTAGGGCTGAGCTCTCTGCCAACGTTGTCCAGAGGAACTACCAGTTCGAAAAGGATGAGCTCAGGAACAAGCTCATAGACTATAATGTCAGCTCGGACAATATCGACAGCATAATGGGAAAGTTCGACGCTCAGCAGAGGACGATGAAGGTGTCTGAGCTTATGTCAGCGTTGGAGGACGCAGGCATGCCAACCTCAGAGATGGTCATGTTCCTCAAGAGCATGGGCATAGAAGACACGATGATAAGCAGAATAATGACGTACGCTGGTAAGAATGGCTGATAAAAATACGCTGATAGTGGGCAGGATAGAGCTCAGGAGGATACTTGTAGCCTTTGGTGTCAGCGAGAAGAACATAACGGCGCTCCTCGCATCCATGGAGAAATCCCACAGGCACATAAATGTCATAACCTTCGCATCTATGCTAGAGAAGAGCGGCCTGACGCGTGACAAGATGAAGAACGTCTTCAGGAGGATTGGAATGGATGACATAACAATAAGCCAAGCGATTGAGATGATTGACGAGCAGAAGAGCAGCGCCGAGACAGGGAGGGTATATAACGCCTCGATAGACTTGGACTGATGTACATGGCGAACAAAGACAAGAAAACCGAGCCGAGGTGCATAATATGTGGCGAAGCGAAGGAAGGTCTTCCCGTAAAGGAGGATTATGTGATTGCTGCGATAAGGTGGGTCAATAGGAAAATATTCCATAAATACCGCAACTACAGGCTAGTAGTATGCAAAGACTGCTACTTGAAATACAGCAAGCAGCGCGACAAGTATGTGCGCAAGCAGATAACCTACGTAATAATAGGTGTGCTGTTCACGCTGGCTCTTTTCTTCAGCTCCCATGGCAATCCTATATCCCTGCTGTACGGCTTCGCAGTGATAGTATTCATGTATGCGCTGTCACTAGCAAGCTATATACCTGCGCTGAGCATCCAGAAACATAAAGCAGAGAAGGATAGGCCAAAGCGCCTTAGCAAATGATACATCAGCTTTAATAATTTAAAACACGATAGTGTTGTGAGTCCATGACTGAGGAAAATATAGGCATCACTGAACCAGATGTTGATTCATTCCAGATTAGCGCTACCCTGAAGGGCAGCTTCGAAGCCATATCTACGAGGCTGACCTCGCTGCAGGTATTTTACATATCGGTAATGCAGAACAGCCTAGTGCTATTCAGGATAGAGAGCCGTGACATACAGAAAAGACCCTTCCTGTTCTTCATAATTACTATGTCGCAGAGCGGCGTATCCGTGCAGTACTCTATACCAAAGGACACGAGCAGCAAGATGCGCAAGCTTTACGTCCTCAGGAATTTGATAAGCATACTGTCACTGATAACGGACCAGTACGAGGTAAACCAGACCGAGCTGTTCCAATACCTGGATTCAGCGATAGACGACGTTATCAATTCGCTGTCGCAAAACTACAGCGCGCTGTTTAACAATTACGAAGCGCTGCTTACTGAGCACAGGGAGCTGAGGAGGCTCAACATAGAGCTCACCAATTCGAACAAGAATCTTACTGCATCTGCAGCGCAGCTCAAGTCAGATAACGACGACATGAAGCGCAGGCTAGACGCATTGGAGAGCTATTCCGACGAATCGCTCATGGCGCTGATAGAGGACTGGATAGAGTCGCATGAGAGCACCATAGACGTAAACGAGTTCTCAAAGAACTACAAGGTCGTTCCGCCCCGCGTGGAGCAGATACTGAACAAGATGGTCTCGTTGGGATATATAGAAGTAAAGGGATAGCTGATGATATATTCTGTCAGGATAAATAAGAGAGTGAGGTACATACGCGTATATACGATAGTCAAGCGCATAGGCCAAAACACAAACCCATTGACGAAACTGTTCATGAAACTCCTTGTCAAGAAGCCTAAGGAGAGTTGATTGATATGGGACAGAAAGGCAAGAGATCAAAGTTCCTAATACTGCTAATACTGGTAATAGTAATTGCCATAGCTGCGGTGTTCCTATACGCATATCTGCAGCTTACGAGCCTGTTCCGCGCCTTGCCTCCTCCAACAAAGGTCGTGACTCTTATACCCAATATCACGGCATACATCACGGGGTCCAATCTATTGTACTACGACAGCGGTGCATCGCTGGTTCCGTACTTCATGCTTGACTATTCTACTAAAAACATTTCCTATGTTTACATAAACGCAACGCTTTACAAGCAGCACCCCCCTGCGGGCATATACCTGCTTTCGCTTCCTAACGAATGCATAAGTTGCTCAAACGACAGCATAATAGTGCGCGATCTTACCGCCTACTTGGAGAAGTACGGAATCATAAGCAGCCCGTCAGGCATAAGCACAGTAGGGCTGAGCGGCATTAGCTCGATGCCGAATGATTCGGTGCTGATAGTCCTCAGCGGTCTGCTTCCTCAGCAGCTCCTATTACCAATCAACAACACGTCGAATTATTCGCAGCTGGATCACCTGCTTAACAAAGGCGAGAGCATAATATACGTAGGCAAGAACTTTGGCGATGTGGTGGGTTCTGGATCCATTGTGCTGCCAAATTCCTATTTCCCGACATACCTGACTACAAATTCCCGTGCATACAATGCATCGTTGGCAAAGCTGTACTATTCAAGACCGATGGAGAACTTCTTCTTCTACAATACTACGTTCAGCTTCGCTATAGGTAACACTTACGGCGGACTCACATATGTGAATTACTATAACGGCTCTATAATCGCGTTTTCAAACTATCCCGATTCAGCCTCACCGGAAAATCTTTCAGAAGGAATAGCCAAGGCGATATCTGAGGACTTCTGGGTGCCCAAATACGCTACAGGATATGGAAGTGTAAGAGTAGCGAGCATATCAAATTCAGGAGGCTTGATAGGACTAGCGCTCAACAATACGGGCATACTGGCATCAGGCAACGTAACCAACGTGCTGAACAGCAGCTTCGCCCGCATCATACTGTACCAAAACAGCAGCTTCATGGCACGCAACAATAGCCTATTCTACTACTTAAACTATATGCCTCGATATCAGCTGAATGGCAGCATGGCTATGCCCGATTTCGTAATACCTGGGCAAACAATACCCACTACAATGACAGTATACACACATTCAGCCAAGCAGGTCTATATCGAGCCGCATATATCCGTCTACAACAATACGGGAGCAGAAGTGCAGACGGTCGTAGTGCCGTTCGTCTCTGCCTCTGGCAACTTCACGTTCATAAAAACGATAAACGTGAGCTTCCCACCTGGACAATACGTAGTCTCGCTCCAAGGGGCTTCTGGCTCCGATTACGCGTCATCATACATATCTGTACCGCCGATAAACATAACATCACCTGTTGCCAACTTCTCTGGCAATTCGTTCATACTAGGTATAAGGTCCGCAGGGCTTCCTATATCCGGGGTAAGCTACAATATAACGCTTAACGGTAAATATCCACAGAGCGGCGTGATAAGCAATGGCGCCATAACCTACACGTTGCCTAAGGGCACGCCAGAGATCTTCGGTACACTTAACTTCAGCATAAAGATGCTGTCTGAGAACTTCACATACGCCTTGACAAACAAGCCGATATCGATAACCATAAGCGGCAGGGACATAGACCTGATAGTTGTGCTTATAGTGGTGATCCTGCTCGTTACTGTAGTAAAGGCTCCAATCAGGGATGAATTCTACATAGACATACCCGCAATGCCGAAGCAGAACATCGTGGACATAAAGCTAAAGGCCCGCGACGTGGTAAGCACCTTCGACAAGCTGAATGCGTATTATCGCTGGCGCTACATGCCGTTGTCAAAGGATGAGATAAAGATAGCGATAGCCAACAACATAAGAAGCAACGGCATACCCGTTTCGCTCACCTACAGCAATATTGAAGTTATACTCGACCAACTGATGAACGCAGGCTATGTTGTCGGTCTAGATGAACTCTACGCGCCTAAGGACTGGTTGAGCAAGAGCGGCCACGACATGCAGTACCTTGCAACGTTCAAGAAATTGAGGATGTGGCTCGTGACTCACGCCTTCTTATTCACTGATATAGATGCAAGCACATCAGCCGATCTGACCGCTACAATAAACGGTGAGCATGTCTATGTAGTCATATATTCGCTCACAAGCAAGTTTAAAAATCTGCCCGTGTACGCAGGTGCGCAGACGTATCTGGCGTTCCTTAACTCTGAGGCACTGATGAACTTCAAGGATACGCTGGCGAAGGCATTCTCCACAGAGGCAGAACAACTAAGGATATACATATCTGCAGGGCAGGTAAAACTGCTGGATGCCGATAATCCCGATGCGTACATATTAACGTGAACGGCTGTCAATTGCCCCTTTGCACGCTCTCATTCTTCAGCATCTTCACGATCCTCTGCGCCGCTCTCGCCCTGTTCTCCTTCATCGGAGCCTTTGCCTGCATCTCCTGATACATGCTCCTTCACGCGCGGATAATGCTCTATCACGAGTTTCTTGAGCGCTTCGTGTATCGCAGACTTCTGCGTGCCCGTTAATTCGCTCAGGTTCTGCGATAGCTGGTTGACGTAGCGCATTATGGTCTTGTACCTGTTGGTGTCGTAATTCAGCTGCTGCTTGCCATGAATATAGTGCTGTATGTTCCTCGCAGCATCCATCAATGCCAGCTTTATCTCGTCCACTATCTCTTCCTCGGGCGATATCGCCTCCTTCCCAACCCCGGAATAAGGTATATACACCGAGGATATATTGACAAGCACGCTGACGGGCTGGTTATCCATATCTATGCCGTACCTCTTCCACTGTACCTGCTTCACCGCCTCGGTTATGCCGCAGCTTCCGGTATCAAAGAGCAGCGGAACCCTATTGGCGAAGCGCATTATGTTGCCAGTATAGCCATTATCAGTCTGCCTGCCCGAGCTGCCTCCATACGCTATCGCTGCCTCAACTATGAAAGGGAAGCCCCCTTTGAAGACTGATGGCTTTCTCTCTACGACATTCATGAATTCTGGGTTGATTATATTTTTGAGCGTAAGCTCTATGTATTTCTTGCCTATCGGCACTATATGTGCGGATTCCGGCGATATCCACCTGACTTTCTTGAACCCATCAACCAGCTTGCTTGCATCATCCCATGTCATCTTCTTCGGATCCATCGAGAAATCAATTCCGACTATATCCTTGAGTTCATTGACCTTGCCCTGGCTGAATCGCGAAAAAGTATCAGTGAGAAATGCAGACAGCCTGCTGCTTCCAGATGCATGGGCCAGGTCCAGTATATCATTCACTGTGAGTCCGAGAGGATGCAGGCGCGCTGCCTTCGGCCTTTCCGGAATAGTATTAACAGACCTAAGGAAAGTCGATTCCTGCCCATTCGGGTCTATAAAATGTATCTGTACGTGGGGGTTTGATAATGCGGTCCTCTTAAGATATTCATAGACTCCATGGTCACTATTGTCATATTTGACGCCGTCGAATTCGCCCGACACCATTAGGCCGGTGTGCGGTGCATCTCCCTCCTGTACTATGTTGCTCACTATGGGCTTGTTATGCATCGTGTCTATCGAAACGTCACAAGAATATCCGCTGTTTACTGAGGTATGGCTGACTGCATGTATTGGTTTCCCTGTGGTAATCTGCGCAAAGAGGGTGCAGCCCGCAGCCCCTATGCCCTGCTGGCCCCTTTGCTGCACATTCCTATGGAACTTTGTGCCGGCGAGCACCGTAGCTAGCGCTTTGCCTATGAAGCTCTTTGGTATCCCGGGCCCGTTGTCCTCTACAAGCACAGTGTACCTGGTATCGCCTAGCTTATCTATCTTAACGCGTAAGTCAGGCAATATACCTGCCTCCTCGCAAGCATCCAGAGAATTTGTGACATATTCATGTACTACCGTAACAAGCGATCTTACCATGCTCGAATATCCAAGCATCTGCCTGTTCTTCTTGAAGAATTCTGAGATAGAGTGCTCTTTGAATTCCTTAAAGATATCGTCAGCTTTATTTGCAGCCATATAATCACCTAGAAACTCGCATCTTTAATGATGCGGTTGTTCTTCCTGTGCAGCGCCTCCATCCTGCTGTACGCCAATTTGTGCGTACTGCCTTCTATAAGCGTTTCTACGGCCACTTCTGCCTCTTTTATGCACTCAGATCTGCCTATGAATCCTACAGTATCTCCATATACGCTTATGTGCGCTGAGCTTACGCTCTCTATATACTTCTTCGCTTTCCCGTGTTCGCCTATTATGCGCGCTTTCACTTGCTCTATCCTCTTCTCACTGCTGATGAATCTGCCCAGGTCTATATATGAGAAATAGTAATCCTCGGAGGCAAGAAGGCATGCCGTGGATACGTCAAAGCCCCTGCCGAAGGCTATGAGTATATTTTTCGCTACGAATTCAGAATAGCCATCTCCCTCTACTCTAACCATATTTTCCCTAGCCTCTACATCAAGGCGGCATTTAGACGCCTTTTCTATGCCTTCGAGGCTCTTGTTAGTATTCAGCTTTTTTATCCTATCCGCTGGTATATACACTTCCTGCATAAGCATCATCATAACTTATCTGTTATACTGCAAAGCCTTGCTGTTAATGCCTTCGTGACTCTACGTTTAAGGCAATTATGTATGTGAATGAAAATATATAAAAACTAAAATGTGAAATTAGTACTTAGTATCTGGTTGCAAATACTAGACGGATCAGGTTTGATTGTTATATACGTGCTGTATTGCTGGCAAGTCAATGGTGAATATCGTGTATGAAAAGGCGGCCTCATATCTATACCTGATCATAGTCGCAGCAACTATAAGCACAGTCTTTTGGATCATGTATGGTGCTTATAACTATAATGCATTCATGTATACCTATAACGATATAGGCAGGGATATGCAGAGCATATATCTTCTGCTGCACCATCCGGCAATAGTATATGGCCTGCAGTACTTGGTAGTGAGCAACCACATAGCCCCTGACGAGGTGCTTTTTGTAGCACCTCTAGTATACCTATATCAATCTCCTTACACTCTATTTTTCATAGAATCATTAGTGCTGTCATTCACTGCAGTGCTCATATTTGTCATAGTAGATCGCCTTACAGGCAACAACAAATTTGCCCTGATACTGGGCATAGCGTACCTGCTGAATGGCGGAATGCAGGGCATGCTAATATTTGAATTCCATGAAGAGTTCTTGATAATACCTATGCTACTTCTCTTATTCTACTACTATATGAAACTCAATAAACGATTGTTTTATCTGACTCTGGTGCTTTCGCTGGCCGTCATGGACTCGGCAGTATTTCCAACCCTGGTGCTCGGTATAGGCCTGCTCTACTTCGAAGCTCTCCACGGCAGCAGCGCTTCACTTAGGAAAGAGCGGATGTTTCTTGCAGCAGCAATAATAATAGCATCGCTTGTTGCGTTATTCGCATACTTCACATATGCAAACGTGTTGATAAGCTCATATGCCACCGGCTATGCTAAAGTACCACCTACCCTTAGGGTGCTGCCTTTTGACGGTGCACCAATCGCCGAACTACTTTTTGGCAATTCCGCCAGAGGAGAATACGCGGCCGAATTGAATACGATGGCATTTCATGCTTCACCGGCTAACCTGTATACAGGTGTGCTAATAATACTGGATATACTGTTCGGTGTAGTGGCATTTGGGATAACGTCCTTCGTTGAGCCCGTGCTGCTCCTTATACTAATATTTCCGTGGCTAATACAGGTGGCTGTTCTTAGGCACATGTTTTTCGGAACCCTGTTGCTTGAGTACTACGCATATGTTATTGGAGGCACAATAATAGCTTCCATACTCGGCTACATGCTGCTAGCAAAGGCAGATAGCAAACCTAACTCTAACAGCATCATGTGGCGTATCAAGCATTTAGTGAATAGAGCAGTATTGCCATCGCTTCTGCTATTGGTGTGGGCGATATTCCTATTGAGCTTAATAATACGTGTTCCAGTGCTCCCGTCGATTAACAATCCATGCATCAGTCAGCTTAATTGGGTAATTGCGAGAGTACCTAATAATGCATCCTTGGTAACTATGAATTTTATAGCCGCACACACAGCGAACCGCGTATACATAGAAGAGTTGCCAAAAAATCTAACCAATACAATGTACTTCAAACCAGAATATGCGCTGGTTGACTTCAATAAATGCTTTTCCGAGCTATACGCCAACGGTGCGTATACGCAATTATTCTACAACTATACAAACTCATTCGATGAATATGTGTTGCATAATGGTTACCACCTTGTCATGAGCAACGGAACCTCGGAATTGTGGGTTTTGAATTCAAGCAGGTAAATGCGGCAGCATATCATGTTTTATTTATATCATTCTCTATAAGTTAAGCATTTTAAGATTAAGTCAGGCGAATCAAATGTTCATAGGCTTATATATCATACTGTTCTCTATATTCTTTGGTCTCGTCTCATTGATATACTACATATCGAATGCAAGAAGGTCAATAAACTACAGGATACGCGGCAACAATCCCGAAGGTGATGTAAGGGACGTTACCATCGTGGTGCCTGTATACAACGAGAACCCCAAGTTGTTCGAGAGATGCATATACTCTATAAGCAGGCAGGGAAGCCCATTCATAGTAGTCGGCGATTCTAGCTTAGAGCCGTATAGGAGCATAACAAGGAACCATGGCGGCAGATTTGTATACTCGAAGATGCGCGGCGGCAAGCGGCATGCATTATCTCTCGGCATGGAAAATGTTGCCACTAAATACGTAATGTTTGTAGACAGCGATACTACCATACCAAAGCACGCGGTGAAGAGCATGCTCTCCAAGTTCGGCCCCGGCATCGGCGGGGTGGGGACAAGCATATCCATACGCCTGAACAGCAACTGGATATCCTATGCATCAGAATTCTTTGAGAAGCTGAAGGAAATCACATTCAGAGCTATGGCAAAATCTGGGGCGGTGATGGTCCTGGACGGAAGATGCTGCATGTACCAGACCAATCTGATAAGCAGCTTCATGAAGTCCGACGAGTACAGGAACTACAGCCTTCTCGGTATAAAGAGCGGGCTTTCAGACGACAGGCACATAACCAGCCATATGCTAAACCTCGGATATAAGGCGGCCATAGACTACAACGTCATAGTAAAGACCGAATCGCAGAAAAACCTCAAGATGTTTGTAAAGCAGATGGTAAGGTGGACGCGTGCAGGATATATGTATTTCTTAGATGAATTCCTCCACATGCGCTATATAAAGAAAGGGCCGTTTTATACATTCGAGATGTTGTACATGTATGCGCTGCCTGTAGTAACAATACTCTTATTTGCGTCCCGTATATACCTATACATGTTCCACGGAATAAACACTGAGATATCGCGCGACCTGCTGCTAGCATATAATATAATAACGCTCAACTTCGCGCGCATACATCCATTAATCATACTGTACTACACTATACAGGTGCTTGATTTTGTAGCAATTGCAATATTCGGCATCGCACTGTCCACTAGGGTGAAGAGGAAGAGGAAGAAGACTTTTGCATATGGCGGTATAGCGATGCTCATAATACTCTTTGCAACGTTCTACGGTCTATTGACAATATGGAAGCAAAACAGCTGGCTGACCAGATAGGCAACAAATCGCGCTTCCGCTATTCAACATTTTTATCACAGCCTGTAGAAAGCTTTAAATATATAACTGCAAATAATACTCATGATTCAATCATGATTGTTCCATAATCCAATTATGTAAGAATCACGTGTGATTCGGATGGGTCAGAAAAAGCCTATAGAAAAGGAGCTTCTGAAGATCAAGGAGGAGATCCAGAAGATTGCCGATGCTAGGGCCCATGACATGGAGCAGCTCAAGGAAAAGAGCAAGGGCGAAGAGAACAGCTCAAACATGCTGCTTCTGCTTAGATACGTGATGGACGAGAATAAGAAGACCACGATGCTGCTCAAGAACATATCAGACAATATATCTGCGCTCACCGCAGATGCCGAGCAGGGCCAGGAGATGCCCGCAGAGCCTACATACGTGCCTGGAATACAGCAGCCTGTCAAATATGAGGAAATACCGCTATCCGGGTTGGATTCTAAGATAATAGAGTATATACAGGTTAAAGGCATGGCATGTGCCGATGACATAAAGGCCCTTATGTCGTACAAGGGCAGGAACGCAGCCTCATCTAGGCTCAACGGCCTGTACAAGCGTGGTATCCTGCAGAGGTATCAGCTGGGGCATAAGGTGTATTACAAATATGATGCTGGCAAGACGACCACAACACTAATTATTTCACCCCCACATTAGATAGGGCTCGGGAGTCCGGGCTCTATTCTAATCCTTCCTTTTTCTTTTTTTGCACGTAAGCAATAAATATATTCAATACTCTCATACACGTGATTCCTATGGACAATAAAGACGTTGAATTATCGAATACGCTTTCAGCGTTGCCGTACTCTTTTGAACAGACGGTGAGCATAAAGAACATCCGTGAAAGGTTTGGGGAGTATGAGGACAAGATTGTATCTGTAGCGGGGCGCATATCCGGCATGAGGAAAGCTGGCAAGCTAGTATTCCTCGACGTAATGAACTCTACCGGCAGGATACAGGGCTATTTCGATTACGGCAAGCTCGGCGAGGATAAGTTCTCTGAAGTAAAGGGCTATAATGTCGGCGATTTTGTAGGGATAACCGGTAACGTGTTCAAGACCAATCCCGGCGAGATAAGCATAAATGTGAGCGAATACTCTTTGCTAGCAAAGGCGCTGCGCACCCTTCCGGACAAGTGGAAGGGCCTCCAGGATGTAGAGACCAGGTACAGGAAGAGGTACTTGGATCTGATAGTCAATGACGAATCTAGGGATGTGGCGCTCAAGCGCTCGCTGATAACCAAGCTCATAAGGGAATACATGGACGGGAAAGGCTACATGGAGTTTGAGACTCCAGTAATACAGCCGCTTTATGGCGGTGCAGACGCAGAGCCGTTCAAGACATATACCAATACAATAAAGGAGGAAGATTATCTTAGGATATCAAACGAGCTGTATCTGAAGAGGCTCATAATAGGCGGATTGGACAAGGTGTACGAGATATACAAAGCCTTCAGGAACGAGGATTTTGATTCTACACACAGCCCTGAGTTCACCATGATGGAGGCTTACGAAGCGTATACGGATTACGAAGGGATGATGAGGCTCAATGAAGGGCTTTTCGAATTCCTTACAAAGAAGCTCTATGGCCGCGAGTTCATAGAATACCAGGGTAAAAAGATCAGCTTCAAAGCTCCGTTCAGGCGCATAGGATACATAGACAGCCTGAACGAGAAGCTAGGATTGGATGTGATGTCTATGGGTGATGAGGAGCTGTTGAAGCTCGCCGAAAGCAATGGGATAAAGTTCGAGAAGGGCAAAAGGTTCAGGGCGCATGCCTACGACAAGCTGCTGGAGCTTTTGGTGCAGCCTGAATGCGTGCAGCCTACATTCATAACCGACTTCCCTAGGGAGACTTCGCCGCTATCGAGGCCCAAGCGCGGCAACCCGAGGCTCGCAGAGAGGTTTGAGCTCTACATAAATGGCGTGGAGATATCCAACGCATTTTCGGAGCTGAACAACCCGATAATACAGCGCGATAATTTCGCTGCGGAGGGAGAGAAGGCAAAGATGGGGGACAAGGAAGCAGAACCGCTAGACATGGATTTCGTGGAAGCAATGGAATACGGCATGCCGCCTACAGGCGGGATAGGGATAGGGATAGACAGGCTGGTTATGCTGCTCACAAACCAGAAATCGATAAAGGAAGTAATATTATTCCCAATAGAAAAGAGGGAGAGAAGCTGACTAGTGGCCTCCACAGCCGCAGTTGCCACCGCAGCCGCATCCTGACTCGCCGCTAGCAGTTTCTTCGCTGCACTCGCACTTTTCGCCAGTCCTGCCGCATACCGGGCACACATTCATCTCTTCCTCCTTTGTCTCGTTTACCATAAAACCACAATACCATTTTGATGGGTAACAAATAAAAAGCATAGCTATACAAAAATATACCTAGACGAACGGAGCGAATATGCAGAAGAGCCATTTTAACGCCCAAATATGTAAAGTGCTAGGTTCGAACCCATGGACTCAGAGGCCCTTTTGGAAGTATTCGAGCGTTGCTAATAGATCATTCTTAAGCTCCTCCCAACTTTTTGGCCTCCTTGCAGCCGGGATAAATGGATTCGTAAGATTGCGCATTTTCTTCGGATCGCTCTTTTTCAGGCGCATGATAGATCTTTGCACGAATAAATCTACTGTTCCTTTCTCACCCTCCGATTTCAGCATCAATTCTATTGCAGTCTTGAGCGCCTCCTTGGAGCACATCGGCAGAGCCATGTGGACGTCATATAGGTCCTTGCCTTCTGCGCGGTCTGCAAGCGCATGCATCTTGCGTGCGGTCAAATCTTCTATGGAATATATTGGTATGCCACTCACAGAAGAGTGCGTGAACTCTGAAATTATCATATTATTCTCCAACGGCTTGGCAGTGAGGAGCTTTTTTGGAGATATATCAATCCTGACGTGGTCCTTTCCGCCCAGCGGGGTATCATACATACAGTAAAACTGTATTATAGAGCGCACTTTGCGCAGCTCCACGATCTGATAACCATCGATTCCACCTGCAAGTTTTTTGCTAAATCTGTAAAGCTCTTGGTGTGAGTCCCTCGTTACAAGATCAAAGTCGGCGTCCTCAGAAAACCTCTGCATCTTTTGTAGATATACTTTGTTAAGCGCGGTGCCTCCTTTGAGCACCAACGGGTTGGGCTTTTGAACCGTAATTGCAGCTATTTTGGATATAACATCCATTAGGTGGAACTCTTTGAATACAAATTGAAGGGGAAGCCCGTAGCGAATGGCAATCGTCCTGCATACCTCTAAGTCCAGCTCCATTAAATTCAACCTTTACTAGCTATCTCTTTCTTTATCATGTTAAACTTGGCACGCCTTCCTTCTGAAACAAAGCGCTTCACATAAGAATTAAATTCCCTTAGTTCATCTGAACTTAATTTTGCTAGTTTATAGGCCTCAATAAGTTTATCCCTCTCTATTGAATACCGCTCTAAATAAAGGCAATCAAATAGGGTCTTTGCTCTAGTGGAAACTGTCAATTCCCCCATACTCTCAAATCCGATTGCCTTTTCTTTCATCGCAATGGCCCTAAATTCATATGCTCCGATCACCTTTGAGGCAGACTTATACGTTGTAACTACAGTTACAGTGAATGGGAGTTCTGCAATTAGCTTATGCACATATAGTGCACTCGAAAAACCAATATATCCATTGTAGATGCACTGTGCAGCTATGAACGTGTCTCTTATCGGATTTGATGAGTATACCCCACGTTTCAGTCGTATAATCCTGTTTGACTTGCCCAACCTGCTCAGCGTCGTTTTCAGGGTAAATTTGTCACAGAGCTGCAGACTCTCAAGTGTTTCTAGCTCGGCGATTCCGTTCGGTGAGTTTTCGATTGCACGCCCTATCTTCCCGATCAAACTATTCATATACTAATAATAAACAATATGTTTATTTAAAGCTTTTGGTAGCTATATACTATTTAGGCCTTTCAAACCGAAACAAACAAAAACCTGTTCAATAATCGAAGCAGTGCAGGGAGAGAGATTTGAACTCTCGAACCCCTAAGGGAGCGGGCCCTGAACCCGTCGCATTTGACCAGGCTTTGCTATCCCTGCATACGATGTAAAATGTTATTGCTGCCCTACCTATTTATACTTTTCTGGTTTTTGATGCAGATTCATTTTATGTGCGCATACCTCAAAACAATTAATAACTTGCATTGCAAAAATCGTCTGATGCGATGCCCAGCAAGAAAATAAGCGTAAGAGTTGCAACCGCGGTCGGCTTAGGCGCCATAATAGGTGCGGGCATATTTGTGTTGAGCGGCACGGCTATCGCCCTAGCAGGTCCTGAGGCGCTTTTGGCGTTCGTGCTAGTCGGTGTATTGGCAATAATCATAGCTTTCGAGTATGGGGAGCTCGGTACAATAATGCCCCATGCGAAGGGCGCTTCGTTTTCCTATGTTTATGAGGCGTTCGGCAGCGAGCTCGGCTTTATAACAGGCATACTGCTCTATTTCAGCTTCGCCACGGCAATATCTGCCATAGCCCTGGGTTTTGGGTCATACCTCGGCCAGCTGGTGGGAATGCATAGCATGCCTTACCAGTACGCGTTTGCTATGGCGCTGATACTCGTTCTGTCTGTAGTGAACATATTCGGCATCAAGAAGGCGGCCAAGGCGGATTTCTGGATAGTGCTGTTCAAGCTGGGCATTCTGTGCATATTCATAATAGCTGCAATGTTCATAGCGTTCTATTCGCACGCTTTCCACTATTCCAACTTCGCCGCAATACCATCAAAAGACACCATTGCGGCCATATTTGCAGCAAGCATAGCCGTGTTCTTCGCATATTCGGGCTTCCAGTCAATATCCACATTCACTTCTGACGTCGAAGGAGGCGGCAAGGGTGCCGCCAAAGCGATACTGCTGTCAGTGGTGGTAAGCATGGTGTTCTACATACTGATAGTGGTTGCCCTAATGGCCATGGTGCCTGCATCTAAATACACCATCAATGCAGATCCGCTTGCGTTCGCGCTGAATTACGTGCATGCTCCATATTCACTCTCACTGATAGTCGACATAGGTGCATTGATTGCAACTACGTCAGCGACACTGGCGATGATACTGAGCTCTTCGAGGGTGCTCTACCAGATCGGCGATGCGCATCTATTGCCTAAGCTCACCAGGAAGTACGACAAGAAGAGGGATGTCGCAGTCAATGGTGTGATAATATCGGCAGTGATTGGCGTTGTCATGCTCTTCTCGGGCAACATATACATAATAGCTGCAATAAGCAATTTCGGGCTGCTTTTCTCGTACCTGATAAGCGCCTTCGCCATAATGCACTTCAGGCGCCAGAAGAACCTACAGGCGAGCTTCCGCACACCCCTATACCCTTACTTGACAATAGTTAGCGTGGTGCTGCTTCTTCTGTTCATTGCGGGCATGCCCAGAGAAGCCCTGGAGATAGGCGTGGTGCTGATAATGTCGCTGATGGTGATTTATTATTTCTTGCGCGAGTTAAAGAACAAGAAAGTTGTCAGGATAAAACTATTCAGGTAGCGCATAACATGATAATAGGAATAATAGGGGCGCCGAACAAGGGCAAGAGCACTCTCTTCTCCTCGCTTACGCTCAACGATGTTGGGATAGCCGATTACCCCTTCACAACTATAGACCCTAACATGGGCGTCGCATACGTTAAAGTCCCATGTGCGGAAAAGCTGATAGGGGCGAAGTGCAACGCTAGGAGCGGCAGCTGTTCAAACGGTATGCGGAGCATACCTATAAACGTAATTGACGTGGCGGGCCTGGTCAAGGATGCGCATTCGGGCAAAGGCATGGGCAACAAGTTCCTGAACGACCTGGCTGGCGCTGATGCCCTGGTGATCGTCGTCGATGCCAGCGGCGGTACGGATCAGAATGGCAATCCATGTGAAGGGTGCAGTCCGTCTGAAGACATAAAAATGGTGCTGAGCGAGCTGCATGCCTGGCTATACGACATACTAAAGAAGCATATGAATGCAATGTCAAAAGCAGATGATGGAACCGAGGCGCTGCACAATGTACTCGCGGGCCTAAAGATTAGCAGGGAATACATAGAAGAAGCGGCTAAGGAATGCTTCCTATCGACTAGCAGAATAAACTGGTCAGACGACGACATAATGGCGTTCTCAAAGGCGCTGCTGAAGAGGTCCAAGCCCGTGGTCATAGCTGCAAACAAGATGGACAAGGCCGGCGCCAAGGAGAACCTAGCACGCCTGAAGGCAGAATATGGGGAGAAATATGTTGTCGGTTGCTCCGCAGCCATAGAGCTTGCCCTAGAAAAGGCGGCCAAGGCCGGAGTGGTATCATATGATGGAGGGGATTCATTCACGTTGGCAAAGGAGGGCATCACGAAAGAGCAGAAGGATGCGCTCGATTACATGTCAAGGTTCATGAAGGCAAACGGAGGGTCGGGCGTACAACGACTGCTCAACACGATAGTTTTCGACCTGCTCAACCTGATTGTTGTATACCCTGTGGAGGACGAGAACAAGTATACCGACCATAACGGCAACGTCCTGCCTGATGCCATACTGATGGAGAACGGGTCAACGGCTCTAGACCTAGCAAGAACAATACACACTGATATAGCAAAAAACATGCTTTATGCAATAGATGCACTCAAGAAGGTCAGGGTAGCAAAGGATTACAAACTGAAGAACAATGACATAATAAAGATAGTCAGCTCGGCTAAGCGTTAGCTACATGCATGCATCACTTTACCCTCCTCGCAGCAGACATTGCTGAGAAAGTAGGGATTAGTATTATGAGTATAGAGACCGGGATAGCAAGCAAATATACCAAGAAGCCCTGTGGCGTTACTCCAATTGCAGTCATATTTGCGGAATAACGAAGCACCAAAAATACTACGAATATACCTATTGCATATATCAATGATGTATATACCGCATTGAGAAGACCTATTGTCAAGGCGTTATGGATCCTATTTTCTACTATGCCTACACGCTCGCCTATCCACAACGCTACTATCAGCGGAAAGATTATAGATCCGGGCAAGTATAGTATATATTTAGCCAAGGCTCCGAGTACCGCACTAAAAGAGGACATACCAATATCCGGCAACAAAGGCATTACGGCCACGAGTATTACTACTCCTATGATTAGAAAGCCGAACCAGAAGGCGAGCGGTTTAGAAAGGTGAATCTCCCGATTGTTTCCACTGCTTTCGGCATCATTCTGTACTGCGCCACCCATTGGGTTATCGTGTGTCATAGGAGCAGCTTCCAACCAAGCACCTATACATTATTAAAAATGAAAACTATATATACTCGATACTTGCAGGCTTTGCATGGCTTTTCTGCATCGAAGACAGGCAGGACAGGGAAACATTATTAAAGTTGAACATTAAATAGCATATGTAAGATGCAGCAAAGGTGAAAGGCTATGGCAACATTGTATACCCCGCAGTCTCAAGCGGGAATCATGAGTTTCTATGACGCTCCATCGAAAGGCCCTAAGGTCGGGCCGAAAGTAGTCCTAATAGCGATAGTGGTATTTGCGATAATACTAATCATAGTTAACCACTTCGCCGCAGTATAATACATGGCACAATCTAGCCCTGCAAGTACCTGATTCAAGCAGCTTTGAATATGTCCCGCCTTACTTCAGTGACGTCGCCGCTCTCAGCCAACAGGTACAATATTGTTCTGGCGGCATCCTCCTCCAACCCTGCTCCCTTTGCTATGGCCGCTATATCTGCGCTCTTCTTCTCTATGAGCCTAAGTATGGCAGGTGCATTCTGGGTGACGAAACCCTTCAGCGCTACATAAAACTTTTTATTGAAGGCCCTCGTGCCTACGACTAGACCCATCCTTATGCTCTCCTCAAGCGCAGTCGATAGTCCAGCGGCCTCAGCCTCATTGGAAAGCACTATGTACCCCTTCGCCTCGAGCAGGTCCGCATACATGTTCTGCTCCTTGAGCTTTGATACCCACGTCTTTTCTACTGCCCTCTCCGCGTGTTTCTCCTGCTCTGGCGCCCTGACTTCTGGTTTTTCCTCCCGCTTGCCGTACAGGAACCTGTCATAGACGCTCTTTGTTATGCTGTACCTTGACGCATCCTCCTTCTTGAACAGCGATACTGCTTTCTTTGAAATCAGGCTCTGCAACGCCTTCTTCTCCTCGCTGCTTAGCATGCCCAACACCTTCGCCTCGGTTCTATCGTTGTATTTTATCGTGTCTAGCTTCTTCAGCAGCGCAAGCTCAGGAGTACTGAGCTCTATGCGACCAACCTCCTTGGGAAACCCTTGCGGCTGCCTGTTCGCCTGCGAGTTCCCTGGCTTGAAGCTGGTTATCGCCTTCACTACGTCGCTCTTCTTGGCGAAAAGGAAGTATGTATCGGAATACTTGAAGAAGTCGACCTCGTCGCCCTCCTTTATGTTAAGCGCAGTCATAACTTCGTAAGGTATGCTGACAACGAGCTTATTGCCCTGCTTATATATCTTCGAGATTCAAACACCGCTAAGTCTTTTAATATTATTAAAGAATTAATACTATGCAAAGTTTAAAAGAGTTTACAATATACACGCATAAGTACTTTAGCAAGAGGCGTGCATACGCCCTGCTTGCAAATGCCGAGGCGCTGGGGTTCGAGGAAAATATTATGACTGAGAACGCTGGCTCGGCAATAGCCGAGTACCTGATGCGGAGCAAGAAAGGCTACAACTTTCTCATACTCTGCGGCACCGGAGGCAAGGGCGCTGTAGGAATGGCGCTAGCAAGGCATCTCTACAACTATACCAATGTGAGGGTTGCAATAATCGGCAACATATCCGAGATGCACAGGAAGGCCGCATTGCTCAATTACAGAATACTATCAGACATGATGAACATAGATATGATAGACGAAGGCAACGTAAATACATTAAAGAGATACCTGTCAAAAAGCGATACCGTCATCGACGCCATGATAGGCATAGGCCTCAGGGGGAGGCTCACAGGGCTAGTTAGGGATACGATAAAGATGGTCAACGATTCCAAGAAAGAGGTCATATCTATAGATATACCCTCGGGGGTGGATCCGGACACAGGCACAATGAACGTGATACACGTCAAGCCTACGGCGATACTAGCGTTGCACAAGATAAAGAAAGGTATAGCGAAGAACAGCTCTATGCAGGGTCTAAACACCATAGATATAGGCGTGCCTATATCCGCAGAGGTATTGTCTGGGCCTGGAGATGTGGCTCTTGCTACCGAACCTACGTACCTATATGCAAACAAGTATTCACGCGGCAGCGTGCTGGTAATAGGCGGCAGCAAGGACTATCACGGCGCACCGGTTCTAGCTGCGCGTGCAGCCAATATGGCCATAGCTGCGCTAAGGTTGAGCTCTGGTTATGTGACTGTTGCAGTGCCGAAACAGATAGAAATGCTTTTAAGGCAGCAATCCCCCGGCATAATTGTGAAGGGCTTCGAAGAGTCTCCCGAGCTAGAAGGCGTTATAGAGATAATACACAATACAAAGCATACCGCAATGGTGCTAGGCCCTGGCATAGCCAACCTCAAGTACTCCTACAAAAAGCTCATGGCAATAATAAAGTACGAGAGAGAGCTGGGAAACCATATGGTCATAGATGCAGGGGCAATGAAAGCACTGACGAAATACCAGAACCTGATACGCAACGACATGATACTGACCCCTCATTACGGCGAATACAAGTCCATATCGGGTATTGATCTATCCAAAGAAACCCTGCACAACAAAGTGATGTCTGCATTGGATTTTGCCAAGCGGTATAACTGCGTGCTCGTGCTCAAAGGCAATGAGACCATAATTACCAATGGCGATCTCCTGAAGATAAACATAGCGAAGACGCCCGCATTGGCGACCATGGGTACGGGGGATGTGCTATCTGGTATGATAGGTTCGTATGCATCTGTGCATGCGGACAGTTTCGAGAGCGCCGTAGCTGCAGTTTATGCGCATTCGGCAATCGGTGACGCATTATATGCTGAAAAAGGCAGCCATATAATAGCTCAGGATATAATAGATCGCATACCTTTCGAGCTCAAAAGATACGATACCATAAAAGTGTGAGTCAATGCCACTCGATTACATAGCTATAAAGGAAAGCATCGCCAGCTCTTTGCGCGATTCGATAAAGGGGAATGCCGTTCCTGATGCAGACCTTTACAACAGCATAGGCATGTCAAAGGGTTTCGGCGATATATCCTGCTCAATAGCGTTGAGCATAGGCAAGCGGGAGGGGAGAAACCCAGAAGACGTAGCAAATTCTATAATAGCTGCAATGAAAAGGCCACAATATGTGGGCTCGATAGAGCAAAAAGGAGGGTTCATAAACTTCACACTGGATAGGGGCATGGTTGCAAAAGATGCAATATCTGGCATACTGGCCGCAAAGGAGGGATGCCTGAGGTCGGACATAGCAGGGGCAGACAGGGCGATAATTGAATACCCCAGTGTCAATCCTGCACACCCATGGCACATAGGGCATCTGCGAAGCGCATTGCTCGGCGATACCATAGCAAACATACATGAGAGCTGCGGCGCATATGTCGAGCGGGAGGACTACATAGACGATCTCGGCCTTCAGGCGACACAGGCGGTATGGGGGTATATGCATCCTGAGATAATAGACACAGCAAAGAAGCAGGAAGGCAAATTCGATCACTGGCTCGGCAATATCTATGTTGAAGTGAATGCCAAGGCCAAGGACGAAAGGATAAGCAAGATGATAAACGAGGCCGTAGTGAAGATAGAAGATAATAGCACCGAAGAGGCCAAGATTGCAAGGGATGTTACTGGCAAATGCGTGGAGGCATATTACCTGACCTCATTCGATTACGGCATATACCACGATGTACTGATAAGGGAATCGGATATAGTGCGCGAGCGCCTGCTCGACAAGGCCATTGCCGTGCTGCGCGAAAAAGGAGTTATAAGCGAGGGCACAGGCAAGTATGAGAATTGCACTGTGATCGATTTTACCGGGATAGAGGGCTTGCCTAAGGAAATCTCCAATGCGAAGGAGAAAGTGAAAGTGCTGGTAAGGAGCAACGGCGTGCCCACTTATGTGGCCAAGGACATAGCGTTTCACATGTGGAAGTTCGGCCTCTTGAAGAATCCATTCAGGTATTCCATATTTACCGTGCAGCCCAACGGCAAGGCATTGTACATAACATCGCAGCAGGGCGACAGCAAAGACTTCGGCAACATGAACAAAGCGATAAATACCATCGACGTCAGGCAGAGCAACGAGCAGGCCGCGGTGAAATTCTCCATAATGAAAATGGAAGGCAGCAGGGGCAAGGACCTGATGCACGTGGCATATGGCGTGGTGGACCTTGAAACGGGCCATCTTGCCGGCAGGAAGGGCACATGGATAGGTTTTACTGCGGACGAGCTGCTCGAAGAAAGCAAGAAGAAGGCTGCGGCGCTGATGAGCAACAGGCTTGTAAAGGACAGGGAGGAGCAGGAGTACATAATAAAGAACATAGCTCTTTCTGGCATAAAATTCGAGTTCCTCAAGATATCTCCGGAAAAGCGCATAATATTCTCTTGGTCAAGGGCGCTGAATTTCGAGGGCAACTCGGGGCCATACTGCCAGTACATGCATGCTCGTGCTTCGAGGCTGATAGAGGACTCAAAGGCCGAACAGCTCCGGGCGTCTGATGCCGACTTCAGCGGATTGACCAGCGAACAGGAATTCGATCTAGTGAAGCAGCTAATGCTTGGCAGGTATATGCTAGAGAAATCGTATCGCGAGCTGCGGCCCAATGTTCTTACCGACTATGCAAATGACCTCGCCCAGGCGTTCAGCAAATTCTATGAGAGCTCACCTATATTCAAGGCCGATGAGAAGACGCGCAGAGCAAGGCTGCTTCTGGTGATGGCCTTCAAGGAGATGATGGGCGGAGTTCTAAAGACCCTCGGCATAACGCCGCTGGAGAGGATGTGATTGGCTAAAGGCTATTGACGGAAACAAATAAAAACACTTGATTGCAATAACTCTAAGTAATAATGGTGGGCCTGTAGCTCAGCTTGGATAGAGCGGCATCCTCCTAAGATGAAGGTCGTGGGTTCAAATTTGCCCCTAGCAGGGCGGTGAAAATCCCACCAGGCCCGCCTTAAAGCGGTGAAATCAATGGCGAACAATAGACGTGGAACAACGAAAAAGGCCATCACAGGGCCCAAAGGCGAACCCGTGTTCATAGTGAAACGTGCTTCACGAATGGGCGGATTGGACTACCTGCACATAACCCTGATAGCTTTGGTAATACTGCTTGTCGTAGTTGCATTTGCACTGTCTGTGTTCAAGCAGGGGGTGGTGCTGGAAAACTGCCAGTACGGCATAGTGAATAACACCTGCGCGCCTTCGCCTTCGCAGAATGCGACTGCACAAGCTAACGTTATAGCTGCTGCTGGTAGGGTGCTCGCAGGCTACCAGAATTTCAGCTCTGCCCTATCAATACTGCCATACTACTCTCTTATGAACAAATCACATGCATACTATATGCAGGCCAACGGCACCTGGCTTGTGACAATCCCATACCTGGACCCGTTTGAGAACAATACCGAATACAACATATCCATCCTTCTATACAAGAACCTGAGCCTTGATAACGTCTTCCTGTCTACAGCAAAGCCCGCTATGTTGAGCAATTACTCTACCGTTTCTTTCGGCACTGTGGACCTGACCAACAAGTATCTGTGCAACTACTCCACGCCAATCCCTGTATACCTTATCACCGACCCATACGCGCCAGGGACCATAGCTGCAATAAAAAGGGCTATGAACACATCCTCTCAATATTCCGGCAAGATAAACATGAATTACTATTTCATATTCTCGGATTACTCAATAAACCTTTACAAGCAGTACGGGGTAGCTGCGACGCAGCGCCTCGGCGATTATCTCGTGTGTGCATCCCACCAGCCGCAGTTCGGGCAGTTCATAGACGATCTGAGCACCGTGGATACATCTATTCCACAATCCAGCAGTGTGCTGTACAGCGTAGTGCAGGCATCAGGCATCAACACGACCAGCTTTGACAACTGTCTCGCTAGCGTATCCGAGCCTCTTGACGCGCAGTCACAGTTCGCGTCATTGTACAACATAAACGTGCTGCCGACATTCATAGTTAACTGCAAGTACCAGACACTGCCGCAGACCCTAGATTCGGCTATAAACTACACGCTCAGCACGATTAACAAGACGAAGTAGGTGTATCGGTGCATATGATAGTTGGGATAGATCCTGGGAAGACTATTGCAGTAGCATGCATAAGCCTTGACGGCCGATTTCTCGGCTGCGCCCATAAGAAATTCGCCGACGATGGATGGGTTGTAAGCACTATAGAAAAACATGGTACCCCGTCAATAATAGCTACAGATAAAAAGAAGATTGGCGAGGAGATCAGGAAGATAAACGCCATATTCAGCTCAAGGATCTTTGCACCAGAAAAGGATCTGACAGTCGAAGAGAAACGACTCCTGGTAAAGGGCGCTAACATCTACAACCAGCATGAGCTCGATGCATATGCTGCAGCAGTGAAGGCTTACAATACCTATTCCAGTAAGCTTAAGCAGGCAGAGCATAAGAGCCGCGCTGCAGGCATCAGCAGCACCGATTTGATAAAGGCGAAGGTAATAGCTAAATACTCGATAAGTGAAGCGATGCTAAACAAAAAATCCAACAGGAGATGAACTGGTGACCTGATGCCGCAGCAGAGAATAAAAAGCGTAGCCAAGAAACCCCGCTTCAAGTACAAGACCAAGGAAATACAATGCAGGATGAATTCACTCCCGATAAAGGCGTTGTTGTACGCCCTCACGTATACCATCTCAAAGGCAGGCGAGGATACTGAAAAGGTCGATACATACATAGGCAAGGCGAAGAGGTCCGCACGGGTTCTAGGCAATGTGCTTTCGACGCTGAAGGAGGGTAGGGAGATCGGACCGAGCGACCTGTACTACATAATATCCGCAGCTACATCCTCATATGTCGGCCTTTGCCAGAATCTCGATGCCAAAGTCAAAGAAGCAATACTCGCCGAGTATGATGGCCCCAAAAAGCGGTGGAAAAGGCCCGAGAAATCATCCAACCTTCTAACAATGCCGATCATAATGCAGGAACGCAAAGAACCGATGAATAAGACAGTATCAAGAATAAAGATGGGCCTGTACAAAAAACCCTTCGACTTCCTATACTCTTGCTTGGAGGCTTCAAAGAGACTCGAAGTGATGCAGAGATCAATAGCCATCAAAAACATGAATGCCGAGGATTTCTCTACCCTAAGCAAATCAATATACAATGTGGGCAAGCAGATGCAGGAAATAGAGCATGGCATAATCAAGCCCGAAGAGGACGAGGCGGTTAAGGAGGAGGTGCTGGGGAGGCTTAGCAAGTTCACAGGCAATTCCGGCATGCACCCTCTGGGCTTCATAGAATGGAAGCTTGACGAGGACTCACTAAACGCAAGGACAGCAAAAAGAATAATAAGGCTTTAATCCCAATAGACAACATAGATTCGCGCAGGAAAGCGCGCCGTAAGTGCTCTGATCGTCTAGCCCGGTCAAGGACGCGGCCCTCTCAAGGCCGAAACTCGGGTTCAAATCCCGACCAGAGCAAATACAATTTGCGAGGAAGGCGTGTGCAATTCCCTTATTCTAAATCCTTTCGTAGTTTGTCATATTGCTTCTTTGTTATTTCGCCTTTTGCATATCTCGTCTTTAGTACATTCAGATATTTACTACTGACTTTTGATACCAGTTTCTTTTCTTTGATTGGTTTGGCCCTTTTACGATATAGCAAATATACAATTAAACCAATAACCACTACTAATACTACAATACCGTCTAGAGTCGAATAGTTATGGCTTGTTTCAACAATAAAGCTATCCCGTACTACATTGCCATATGCGTCTATAGCAGTTACGCTTACATTATTCGCGCCTGTTTTCAATGACTCAAAAATATAGCTAGAGCTATTGGAATTTGGTTGCAGAACCCCGTTCACATACCAGGCATAGCTATACGGCGGCGTCCCACCCGCTATATTCACTGCCCCACTTGCACTATTATTTACATCAAAGGATGAGCTTGAGGCAGGGATCACTCTGAATGTACTTATGACCGGTCGCGCATTTACGGTCAAAGTTGTTCGAGATGAATTAACCACATAATCAGCTACATCAGTTAAGCTCGCATATATAATGTAGGTTCCTGCTTGGTTTTCTGAAAATGTATATGTTCTACCTCTACCAACCAGTTGTTTATTCACATACCAGGCATAGCTATACGGCGGCGTCCCACCACTAGCATTGGCATATAAGTTCAGTGGCGTATTCACGTCCGTGGTAGTGCTACTATAATTGACATAAATGCTAGGCTGTCGATTGACTACAATATTCACTTGAGGAGAAGTTGCTGTTTTTCCGAAAGCATCTGTTACTTCGGCATATAATGAATAATTACCAGGTTCTAGTATTACTAAGCTTTTTCCTATGCCTTTTCCATCTATGAAATATGAAACATTAAAAGGCGCAGATCCTCCTGTGACATTATAAGCTGCATCTAATACTTGTCCTGCATCAATAGTAGTTTTTGGAATATTAAGTGTTATCTGTGGTGGATTGTTTAACTGAATTAGAGCGCGTGGACTTGTTACCGTCTGCCCCTCATTGTCTGTCGCTGTGACATTATAGTAATAAGAACCTGGAGTTATGGAACAGATTAACGAATTATTATAATGGGATTTCATGCAAGCAGTTGTAAGATTTAAATCCATAGTTACTGAAGTCTGATTTGATACTACTGGCTGGACTAGATTAGGAATGCCATCTACATTTATCTTGTATTTGTACGGCGGCGTCCCACCGGCAACAGATACGTTTACTAGATAATTCAAAGTGCTTCCCTCATCGGCTTCTAAGTTATTAATATTAGAAGATAACAGATAAAATGGCGCAGGCGGTGTAGTCCCAGTAATAAATACTGCTCCATAAGTATATTCCTCCGTAGAACCAGGGGTCAAAGTGAAGTAATGCGACGACGTGGGGTAAAGCGGCGAGCTACTTGAATTATATGATATTACTTGTTTTTGGTAACAAGGCTGGACACAATAGAACTCATCAGCCCATAGCCATGCTGGCGATGTAATGGTTCCATAAGGCGAATAGGTCACCTTTTGCTGTATAGGAAAACTGGAATCATTACCATACCATTCTGTCATTAGTCCAGTAAAAAAGCCGTTAGTATTAGCAGAATAAGGATTGCCTACAAATTCCGTAGCCCCATAGGCTGGAAATGTTGTAACACCCTCAGCGCCAGTATTCCAGTCTTTTACAAGAAATATCACTGTATTATTTTCAAGATATAAGTTTAGCAGTACAATATTCCCTTCATTGACTGGTCCAGAGAGGTTAAGTAAACCTGTGCCGCCATTGGAGGGATAAATTGATGTGCCGTTTGGTGCAAATACCTCATAAGATAGCAAAAATTGGTTAGGACTATATCCAAAGAACGTCGCCCAATTCCATGATAACCCCACCTGGTACCAGTAGCCTGTATTGGAATAACCATTTAGCAGATAGCCTGGTCCAGTTCCACTCGTGCCTGATGTCTGCGCTACCGCGGTTACGTTATATCCCAGAGCAGTATAATTATCAACTAGCGTCATACCTAATTGCTCATCGTAGGGAGCCGCGGCCCCAGAAGCATAAGAAACGTTTGACAAAATTAGAAATGCAAATAAGAAGACTAAAAGCAACTGATAAAAGTATTTATTATTTGATTTGGATTGCGTCTTATATTGCATTAAATCATGATTTATTGGGTTATTGAATTTTTAAATATACATCCATGGATATAAATAAGGATTGCATGTAAAGCAGGCCTCTCCCTTTCGGCTATAAAGTCTACTTATACCGGCAAGACGATCATTGAAAGATAAGCAACCTAAAATATAAGAACCAGAAGCTGACTGACGCTGGTGCATTTTCCTGCTTTATTGCATATTGGATAAGATGTACATGAATGTACAGTATTGCGAAGTAGTAAGAAGATAGCAAAAAGGTAAAATACGTATTATATAGGAAAATTCAACAGCTAAAATCATATCTTACGGACGAAACCCTAACATGCTTGAAACTCAAATGTCTATTTCCAACAAAGCCATGATGGTAAATACTCTATATACCAGTGAAATATATTGCGCTGTATGACATAGGTGAATGCTATTTCTGTTGTTGAGGCGACCAGAGCAAATGCAATGACCACCAATCTGCGATGCGTGCCTGCGTGGTGTTATACATCTATCGTGTTTCCGTCACGCTGTAAATCCTTACTCTTTGCGGCAACATATCTATGTAATATCTATTTTCCTCAGAATAGTTCCAGACCTCGTTTAGAGTGCAGTTGCTTCCAGTCCAATTTTCTATGGTGCTGCTGATACCGCTAGAATTGTCGGCCATATATATGGGTGTAAGAGCCACTAGATATGCATGTGATGGGAGTACGCTAGGGCATGCATATACAGTAAAACCATTCTGAACCGAAGCGGCGATATCAAAGAAGGTTTCATATCTGCTATAGCCGCTTACAAATCGCATACCTAAATTAAAATTCTGCCTGAAGCCAACAGAATTATTCAGGTATACTGTCATGTTGCTGCCAGCGGCTAACCTTAATAGTTCACTGTTAATGCTGCTAAATAATCTACTAGTTTTGTGTATTGTAGATGCATATGCATGGTAACCGATATACATAGGCACGTTTATAGCCACCAGCAGGATTATCATAAGCAAGGATAGCAGCAGACCCAAATTCCACTTAGAGCCTACATATCTATTGGCGCCCCTATAAACTGATAATACGAGATAACCAGAGAGTATTGATAGAGGTGCTATCAAAGAGCTAAAAAACCTACTTACTGTAGGTACGATTATAAATCGTGATGGTGATGCTGGCCCAAAAAAAAGGTAGAGAAATATTATCCATGTGATCAGGCTCATAAACGATATCGCAGCATTGCGTTTCTTCACTCCTAGTAGGGTGCCTATAATTGCAAAGATATACACCAATCCGAGAGGGACTAGGTCTGGATCGAAGTTGGTACTGTTTAAGTACAGGGTATTTGGATTGAGTAAGCCCACTATTATAGCTTGCCTACTAAGACCCGAAGGCGTTATGGCACCATTATAGCCACCAATAATCCAGAAAGGGTTTCCGGTGAATATGTAAAACACCAAAAGGTATAATGATAATCCCGCAACTAGGCCAATCGCCGAATATGCAATAAACCGCTTGTTCATAATCCTACGATACCTTATGTCGCGTTTAGCGTTTGTGTTAAAGTATATATACAGAACCAGGATAGATGCAACCATAGCAAATATGACAATAAAACCCTCTATCTTAAAATATACTGCAAATGAAGTCGCAAGCCCTATCATAAAAGGCATATACAAACCAGTATGCCGTTTTGATTTTGACGTATCTACATATCTGAAGAAAAGGTATAATATGAGCGCAAGGACCATTCCTAAGTCAACATCGGGGTTCACCCTAGTGGCATGCGCTACAAAGAAGGGGGTTATCGCGGCGATGAATGCGGCTATCAATCCCAACGCATAGCCGTTCATGCGCTTGCCTATGAGAAACACTAAGTATATGGTTACTAGAAAGTATGCAAAATTGGGTAGAATTGCCTGCACGCTTCCATACCCAAAAACCTTGAATGACACCGCCAATATTACCGTTTTGAAGAATGCGAATGAGAACTTAGATAGTATGAAGGTGCTGTTGCCCTGTGCCAACAGGTGCGCCGCTTCTATATACCATATGTCGTCATACATGTAATTAGGTCCTGCATAAAGTGCAATCGCCAATGCCGATCCGAGAACTAATATTGCAACAAGCAGCAGATAATACATACTAACTTTTGCGCGCGCTATTTTCACAATAATCCCACTCTATGTTCAGGCATAATCAACTATGTCAGATAAGGTTTTAATAATGTGCTTAGAATAAAACATTATCTGGGCTGCATGGGGCCTATTGCTTCATGCTCTTGGATAAAGTGGTGTTATGTATATTTCAGAAAGTTCTGTGGAAAAGATGCTTAAGGATGCCGGAGCATCAAGGGTGAGCAAGGAGGCAAAGCAAGAGTTCAAGAAGTACCTTGAGAAGACAGCATTCGAAGTGGCTCAGAAAGCCGTAAAATTGGCGCAGCATGCAAAGAGAAAAACAGTGGACGCATCAGACATAAAATTGGCGATACCATAACGCATCTAGGGCAAGACATGCCTAAAGGTTTTTAAAAGTGAGACACGATAACAATATGGGTTATGGCATGGCGCAACACAAATCTATGTACATCCTGCTTGCTATATCTTTGCTTCTAATGGGAAGCATATCGTTCGCAGCTTCGAGCTCGTCCCTGAACATATCTTCGGTAGTAAGCCAGAGCTACACGCCACCGAAATACCTCTCAGTAATAATAGGCATAATACTGATAGTCGTGGTCATATTCATAGGTTTCAAGTTCCTCAAGGACGTGATCAAGACCATATTGGTGCTCATACTGCTGTTCATACTTGCATCCGTGGCATACAGCTTCTTTACCACCGGCACCCTTACGCTTTCCGGAGTCTCCGGCCTGATAAGCAGCATTGTTGGTTTCTTCAAGGACATAGTGGGCGTGTCGCACACAGTGACACACGTAATAAACAGCACCGGCAAGGCTGTCGGTGCAGTGAGCAACGCCACCAAGGTGCTTAACACAACCTGATCGGCTTCAGAATGCTTAAATAACTGCTTATTTATAAGATTAGCGGTGGTGCGCGGATGGCTCACCGTTTCGTACGGAGGAAGCTCTCCCCACACAGAGTGCATCAGGGCCTAATCGCCCATGGCTGGAGCAGAAACGATACCGGCAAGGCGCATAGCTGTGACATTACGAGCGCGCTGAACGGATGAAACGTGCCAGCTTGGGCACAGTGAGTGTGCAAGGCTTGAAGCCGCTTAGTCAAATGCCATCTAAAACAGAAGGGAGGCTACGGCGCACCACTATCCTATTTATCATTCAGACTCGTGCTTTACCGTCTTTATAACTCCCGGCCTAGGGGAGAATATGTCTCCGCTCCTCTCGAGCTCGTTGACATATTTATTGGCAACGTTTGCGTCTATCCCTCCCTTCTCGGCTTCTTCTACTATCCTCTGTATCTTTGCGCTGCCCTCAGACTCCTCGAGCTTCTTTATTATGGCAAGCATGGCGTTGAGTTTATCAACCTTCTCCCTCGGCATGCCTGTCAGTATAGTGTCTATGTCGCGCCTGCCTCCGCTATCCACTGCCAATGTCTTGAGCATGTATTCAGAAAGCGTTATGGCCCTGTCCGCATCACCTACCTCTACTATCTCCGAAAGCCTTGTCTTTGCGCTCGCCTCTGCCATCCTCACAAGGCCTTCTATCTGTCGCGGCGTTATCGGCACTGCGCCCTGCTTAGCTCCGCTTTTCCTAAGCTCAACATAATAGCTCTCTATCCTGTCTATGGCCTCAGAACTTAGCCGCGGGAACACATTCCGCTTTGAATAGGCTATGTATTCGCGAAGCAGTTCGGCATCTATTGGCGGTTCTTCTACCTGCGCATAGTCCTCTATGTCAGCTATCTTGGCGCCTGCGGCTTCGTGCTGGGTAAGTATGTGCTTGGCTATGTCCCTGTCGAGCGCCTCGTCGAGTATGTCCTTTATAGGGAATATAAGGTCAAACCTGGAAAGAAGTGTTGGTGGAATATCGAATTGCTCAGCGGGATACATGTTCTGGTCAAACCTTCCATATTTTGGGTTTGCAGCTGCTAGCACCGCCGCCTTGGCGCTGAAGGTCGCTATTATCCCGGCCTTCGCAACGCTTACTGTCTGCGATTCAAGCGCTTCGTGGAGCGCGGCCCTGTCTTCGTCGCCTATCTTATCAAATTCGTCTATGCATACAATTCCTCCACTCCCCAAAACCAGTGCCCCCGCTTTTAGAGTCCAGCCACCTTCCGAAAAATCGTCCCTCTCGGCAACTGCTGTCATCCCTCCTCCTGTAACGGATTTGCCGCTGACGTATATGCCTTTCGGCACTAATCTTGTCACAGACTGCAATATCCTTGTCTTTGCGCTTCCGGGATCCCCTATGAGCAGTATGTGCATATCGCTCCTTATTATCCCTCCATCGACGAGCGTCTTCCCTGGCGTGCCGCCGAAGAGCTGCAACGCCACTGCCTGCTTAATCTCCTTGTAGCCGTATATGGAGGGCGCAATAGACGTGCTTATCTTGTCAAATATTGATGGATCCTTCGAGAGCTCCTTTATCTTCCTCTCATCCTCCTCTGTTATGTTCAGCTCGGCGAACTCCTTCTGCTTCGGCACTATCGATATCGTGTCGAGGAACATCGTATATACATTCTTCTCGGTCTTGCCCCTCGCATTGCGCCTTGGCCTTATCCTGAGTATACCTGTGAGCTCTATCCTGTCTCCAGGTATAACAGTATTGACTAAGTCATCCTCTATCCATACCTCGAGCTGCCATGTTGGCGTGTTTCCCCTTAGCTTTTCTAGCGGATCCTGCACCGCTATCTTCTGCAGGTTTATGAATCTCGATTCCTCAGCTATCTGCTTCAGCGCCTTCCTCTTGCACTGCGGGCATACCTCGGGCACTTCGTCTTTCTCTACATCTACCTTGAACGATGCACCGCAGTAGGAGCACTTGAACGCGCCTATCTTTACCTTGGGATTTATCTCAGAGCGCTTGACTATGAGGCTGTCAAGCATTATCATCTTGCTTATGTACTTTGAGCCGACGTCCTGCACCAGAGGAACATTGACTGTCTGGCCGAATACCCTCACGTGCGTCTCGTGCTCATCTGTGACAACACCAGCCATCATGCCCCTGAGCGACTCGTTAGCCCCGGCCATTACTATGTCGGGATTATCTATCAGCTCGTTGGCGAGCTCCGGGTCGAACTTCTCCAGGTCCTTGAAGTCAACCTTGATGCTTACCTTCTCCGGATAGGAGATCATCAGGGACTCTATCGCTTCCTTGTAATGCCGCTCGAAGAACTCATCGAACTTGAGCTTTATCCCCTCAGTTATAGCATCAGCCATGTTGACCCCCAAAAGAAAGCAAAAGTACGATATGGTATAAGTAGGTCAGATATTAATAGTTTGCCTATAGCTCCTTGTTGTGGAATATACACAGGAGCTCCGCCTCTCATGGATTTAGAAAAGGCCGAACCTTTTCTTTTTCTTGTCGAGCTCCTCGAACCTTGCGGCCAGCTCCCTCTGCTCCTTCGTCAGGCTCTTGGGCATGTCTATCTTTATTGTGACTATCTCGTCGCCCTTTCCGCTGGACCTGAAGAGCGGCATGCCGTAGCCCTTAAGCACCACTCTCGCATCTGGCTGCGTGCCTTCTTCAATATCGATCTCCTTGTTCCCCTCAAGAGTCGGCACGCTTATCCTACCGCCCGTCATCGCTGTGTAGAAAGGAACATGCACGCTGGTGTATATGTTTTCATCGCTGCGCTCGAAATCAGGGCTCTTCTGCACATGCACCTCTACGTATAGATCCCCGCTCCTGTCCTTGCCGTAATCGCCCATTCCCCTGACCCTGAGCCTCATCCCGTCTTCTACTCCCTTCGGTATCGATACGTCTATTGTCTGTTCTACTACCCTCTTCCCCGAGCCTCCGCAGGAATGGCATACCTTTTCGAACACCTTACCAGAGCCGCCGCACTTCGGGCACGCGGATATGGTCTGCATGATGCCGAACGGTGTCCTCCTGGTAATCTTCACCTGTCCCGTGCCGTTGCATTTGTCGCATTTCACTACCCTGCTTCCTGGCTCGGCGCCCGACCCTCCGCATGTCTCGCATATGGCAACATGCTTGACCCTGAGCTTCTTCTCAGTGCCTGTGTATGCCTCCTTGAGCGTGATGTTTACCCTTGCAAGTATATCATTGCCCATGTCCGCATTCCTTGCGCTGTGCGAGAACCCGAACATATCCTCGAATATGCTGCTGCCGAAATCGTCGCTGCCGAAGTTGAAGCCGAAATCCCTGAACACCTTCTCGAAATCGAAGCCCCTGAAGATGTCCTCCTGCGTGAACCTCTGGTTGAATGCGTCGGGTCCATATGCATCGTACTGCTTCCTCTTCTCCGGATCGCTGAGCACTGCGTACGCTTCGTTTATCTCCTTGAACTTTTCCTCCGCTTCCTTGCTCTTGTTGACGTCCGGATGGTACTTTAGCGCCAGCCTCCTGTATGCCTGCTTTATGTCGTCCAGGCTGGCGCCCTTGTCCAGCCCAAGGACCTTGTAGAAATCCTCAGCCATTCATATCATTTCTGTCTAGCTTCTATTTATTTCCCTCTACTTTGAAGTCCGCATCGGCAGCGCCGCTGCCCTCATCATTTCCGCCCTGCCCTGCATCTGGCCCTGGGCCCTGGCTCCCTCCTTGTCCCTGCGCCCCTTTGTACATGCTGGACCCTATCTCCTGCAGCGCCTTGCCCAGATCCTCGCTCTTGCTCTTCATGCCCTCATAGTCCTCGGCCTTCACCACTTTTTCAAGGTCCTCCTTTATGCCATTTATCCTGTCATAGACATCCTTCGGTATCTTGTCCTTGTATTCCCTGAGGGTGCTCTCAGTTGTGTATATAAGCGATTCTGCGCCGTTCTTCGTCTCTATGTTCTCCTTTATCTTCTTGTCCTCATCCTCATATTTCTTCCATTCGTCCATCTTCTTGTCTATATCCTCCTTGCTCATCTTGTGGGGCGCGATTATATCCATGCTCTGCGATTTGTTTGTCGCCATATCTTTCGCAGTTACGTGCAGTATGCCGTTGGAATCTATGTCGAACGTGACCTCTATCTGCGGCACGCCCCTCGGTGATGGAGGTATGCCTGTGAGCTGGAACCTTCCAAGGTCTATGTTGTCCTTGGCCAGCGCCCTCTCTCCCTGCACCACGTGTATGTCGACCTGTGTCTGGTTATTCTCAGCTGTAGTGAATATCTGCGATTTCTTTACCGGTATGGTCGTATTCCTGTCTATCAGGTGCGTCGCTACGCCTCCAAGGGTCTCAATGCTCAGCGTCAGTGGAGTGACGTCCAGCAGGACTATGTCCTTGACCTCGCCTGTCAGGACGCCCGCCTGTATTGCGGCTCCAAGCGCCACGGCTTCCATGGGGTCTACGCCCCTCTCTGCCTTCTTGCCCAGGAGCTGTTCTATATACCTCTGAACTATAGGCATCCTAGTCGGACCGCCAACCAGTATTATCTTGTCTATGTTGCTGGGTTCGAGCTTTGCATCCTTCAGCGCCTGCATGACAGGCTTTGTAGAGCGTTCAACTAGCGGAAGCACTATGCTCTCAAGCTTCGCCCTGCTCAGCGAATACGTGAAATGCACAGGGCTCTTGTTGGCGTCCTGTGTCAGGAACGGGAGGTTTATCTCGCTCGTCAGGACCGTAGAGAGCTCTATCTTAGCCTTCTCCGCGGCCTCCCTGAGCCTCTGCATGGCCTGTATATCCTTGGATATGTCGACGGAATTCTGCCTCTTTATTTCGCCCAGCAGAAACTCTACTATTGCGTTGTCCATATCTGTGCCGCCGAGCTGAGTATCGCCGCTAGTCGATTTGACCTCGAATACGCCTCCTCCGAACTCCATTATGGTTACGTCGAGTGTGCCCCCTCCGAGGTCATATACAAGTATCTTCATCTCTTTGTCAGCCTTGTCCAGTCCATACGCAAGGCAAGCGGCTGTAGGCTCGTTGACCAGCCTTACTACCTCAAGGCCTGCTATCTCTCCTGCATCCTTCGTGGCCTGCCTCTGGTTGTCGTTGAAGTATGCAGGCACTGTTATAACGGCCTTGCTAACTTTCTCGCCGAGGAACGCTTCTGCGTCGTTCTTTATCTTCTGCAGCAGCATGGCGGAAAGCTCCTGCGGCTTGTACTCCTTCCCGTATATCCTATACAGATAATCGGTGCCCATCTTCCTCTTGAACGCGGTAACTGTGCCCTCGGCATTCGCTACTGCCTGCCTCCTCGCTGGCTCGCCCACGAGCCTCTGCCCGTCTTTCGTGAACGCCACATAGCTGGGGAATGCCTTCCCGTACATCGTTGCACCCTCCCCGCTGGGTATGATCGTTGGCCTTCCTCCCTCGAGCACAGCAGCTGCGCTGTTGCTCGTTCCTAAATCTATTCCAATAACTTTCATTTCTATACACCTCTCAAACAAAAACTGCGTAAATACGTTTTAGATTGGCAATCTTATTAATCATTTTTCTTTTTTCATTTCCTCCTTGTTTGCACCGCTTCCTTCGGTGCCGCTTTTGGTCTCGGCATTGCCTTCCCTCTCCTTGGCCACTATAACCGAAGCAGGCCGCAGAAGCTTGTCGTCGAGCATATACCCCTTCTTAACTACTTCTAGTATTGTGCCCGGCGTCGAGTCGTCCTCGCGCGTGAGCACTATCTCATGCTTGTATGGGTCAAATGCGCTATCCGCATCAACCTCCTTCAGCCCGAAAGACCTGAGCACCTCAATGAAATTGGAGTAAAGCATCTCTATGCCTTTGGAGATATTATCATCCTTGACCTTGCCAAGTGCCATGATCGTGAGCTCGAATTCGTCAAGCACGTTCAGCAGCGGCTTCATCAGTTCTGCAACGCCCATGCGTTTTGCTGTACTAACTTCATTGGCTGTCCTCTTCTTGTAGTTATCAAACTCGGCAGCCAGCCTGAGAAGCCTCTCCTTCAATTCGCCATTATCTTCGGCTCTCGCTTTGCCCTCGTTATTCGCAGCCTTTTCACTGCCCTCTGCCTTCTTCTCTTCCTTACCGGTTTCAATGCCGCCATTTTCTTCCTTGCCTTGGGTCATGCAATCACTATTCTACCTTTATCTCCTTGCCTCCCTTGAGTATCTTGCCGTAGCCCCTGTAGCGCATTTCGAACAGCCTGTCGAACTCCCTAGCCATGTCTATCATACGCTGGAACTCCCGATCTATATCATACTCGACCTCTTCGAGCGACGTCGATAGGCCCTGCGCCCTCATATAGTACTTCCTGCCTTTCTTCACTACCAGGCCGCTCTCAATGAGCCTGTTGAGGTGGTATATGACTGTGCTCCTCGGCACATCTTTGCCTAGCTTTATCTCAGAGCTCGATATGCCCTCGTTCCTTGCAGCGGCTACCAAGAACCTCTTGAGTATGTTAGACTCTATGCTGTCCGGCTCGCCAGATCCCGAAAGCCCGAATACCTCGCAGAACCACGATATGATCGCGTCGGGGCTTTTGGCTTCAACCGGCTTGTCCACAGATTTTATGACAATTTTTTTCATACGATTATATTTATGCAGCGATATGTTTAAATATTTTTCCTTTTATATAATAAAAAATTGTATATGTCAAATAAAATTTGACAAAGTGATAATATGGCAGACGAAGAAAAGAAGAGGTACAAGCCTGTCCCTTTCAGCAAGGGCTTCTTCGATGATTGGTTTTCCAATCCCTTTGCTCTTATGGGAAGGTCTAGCAGGGCCATGCAGGAATTCTTCAACGAGGGATTTGCAATGCCAAGCATAGACATAAAGGATACGGACAGCTCGTTCATAGTCAAGGCGGACATGCCGGGCATGGACAAGAAGGACATAAAGATAAAGGCTACGAAGGACGAGCTTGTGATACGCGCCGACAAGTCTTCAGAGAGCGAGGAGCGCGGCAAGGACTACTACATGAAAGAAAGAGCGTCGTCAGGCTACTACAGGGCCATACAGCTTCCCGGAGAGATAGTGCCCAACAGCGCAAAGGCCACCTATGAGAATGGAACATTGAGGATAGAGCTGAAGAAGGTCAAGGAGCTGCAGGGCAGCGACGTGAAGGTAGAGTGAAAGCGCACTTTTTCTTTTTCTTCTTTTTTGACGGTCTGCACACTGCCGCCATATAAGAAGAATGTGGACTCCGCGGGATTTTCATGGCGCATGGCTGTCCATCCGCCCATTTTGAACCCGCAACCTCCTGCATGCCATGCAGGCGCGCTACCGTTGCGCCAGGAGCCCACAATCAGCATCAAGCCGGCGAGACGAATATTATGTTGCCTCCCCTTAGAAGTATCGTGCCCAGCTTCACCTTGAGCTCTCCGTTGTCGAGCTCTTCGGCATCCTCGAGCACAATGTTCATGTGCGCGTCGAACGAGGTTATCCTGCCACGTATGTTGAAGTTGTTCTTCAGCCTGACGAATACCTTCTGGCCCAAAACCTTGTTCAGCAAATCAAACGGTCTTTCCTGCTGCATATATACACCTTGCAAAAATCATCAATAAACCAAACATCACGAATCAAAAGAGCTGACGAGCTCAAACTATATATAGCTATTGCTACCTGCCCTTTATCTCCTTGAGGTCGCTCTTCTTTATGGAGAGCTTCACTATCCCCGTGCCGACCTTTATCTGCTTGCCTATGAGTATGTTCTCCGCAACTCCTGTGAGCGGGTCGCTCTCGCCGAATACGCAAGCATTGGTGAAATGCTTTATGGTCTCCTCGTATGCCGCCCTGGCGAACACGGAGTTCTTGCTCCCTGCAATACCATGCCTGCCTACGCTCTTGATCGTTCCGTAGAACGTCATCGCATCGGCTACGAGCATCAGGTGCCTGTAGCTAACATCAACGCCGTTGACCTTCATCGTGTCCTTCAGCTCGTTCGCTATCAGGTTCCTTGCCGCCTCTATGCCGAACACGCGCATGACCTCGAAAGGATCGTTGCTATATACCCTGTTCTTGTCAACCCCGTCGATTTCGAGCACACCGCTTATGTTGTTGCCCATAGCTACAAGGTAATAGGCGCCATCGTCAGTGGTCTCTATTCCTATGTTGCTCACTCCTTTCACCCCTGCTATGTTCATGTTCCTGACCTTCACGAACATTACGCGTATGCCGTGTATGCTCCTGTCTGCGCTCTTCGTCTTCTTTATCTTCACAGTGATGACATGGTCCGCGGAGCTGACCTCTATGCCCTCTATCTTCTCGAGCTTGCTCACTATGCCCCTGTCCGTAAGGTCGTACATTGCGAGCTTCTCCTTGTTCAGGGTCAGCTGCATGCTCGCATTGTTGAAATTCTCGTCGAAATCCGATATTACCTCCTTGACCTTGACCTCCTCTATTTTCTTCTTCAGCGCCTTGACCTTGCCAAGGTCCTTCATTATGCTTTTCTCAGGCCATATCTCTATCGTAGCTACTTTCGGCACCTTCCTGGCGTCTACTAGCTCGATGAGCCTGGGCAGACCCTTTGTCCTTATGGCTGAAACCACCCCTGCCTGGTGGAAGTTCTCCAATACCATCTGCGTGCTCGGCTCGCCTATCGACTGCGCAGCGACCGTGCCTACTGCTTCTCCTGGCGCCACTTTCATGCCGTTGTTCTTTGCAATTGCCATAACATCACTCCATGCCTCTATTACTGCATCTTCTCCATCATCGGGTCTACGCCGTCGCCTCCGTACAGGGTCTCTATCAGCGCGCCTCCTGCATCCCTTACAGAGAGGTCGTTGCCCACGTAGAAGTCCTGCATTGCATTCACCAGCCTCCTCATCAGGTACCCGCTCACTGCAGTGACCAGAGGCTTACCCATGGCAGAGTCCCTGGCTCCCATCGCGTGCATGTAATAGTCTATGAATTCCAAGCCCTCTATGTAGTTGGACTTGACGAAGCCCTTGTTCATCGGGTTGCTGTCCTTCCTTGTGAAATAAGGGAGTATCCTGCCGTTGTATCCCCTTGAAGGCCTGCCTCCCCTGACGGACTGCTGGCCAAGCAGCATCGCTATCTGGACAAAGTTCAGTATGTTGCCCCTTGCATCAGCGGATATCATGAGCATCGCCTTGTTATCTATCGTAAGGCTGTCGAGTATGACCTTCATCGCTATGCTTCTAGCTATGTTGAGCGTGGCGAACACCTCGAGCTCGTACGTCTGCTTCTTGGTATAGCCAGGCAGCGGCTCAAGCGTGCCCTCTTTGTACTTCCTGAGGAGCTCGCTGGCCTCGCTCAGCGTGTTGTTTATTATCTTCTCGCGCTCCCCTTCGAGAGAGCTGACGTAGTAATCGCGCATGCTTATTGACATGCCGAACGTGTATACGGCCCTCCCAGCAAGCTTCGATACGTCGTTGAGGAACCTCTTCGCCTCGTCGGGGCCGTATTTGTCGTATATATGAAGAAGAAGCATGCCGCGCTTGCCTATGAGCTTCGAGCTTATGTAGCCCTTTACAAGCCTTCCGTTCTTTATCACTGCCGTGTTGTTTTGGTTCTTCTTGTCCGTGTATTCAAAGTTGAGGTCGTCCCTGAGGATTGCCGAGAATATGTCCTTGCCCGAATACATCCCATCCTTCGACGGTTTCGGGAGCTCATACACGCCTATGCTTGCAAGAAGCCTGGCTGCCTCGTCTTTCGGGTAGTACACCCCATCCTTGGTCAGCTCGTAGGCGCCTATGAGCATGTCTTCAAGGGCGACAACCACCGGCAGCCCGTTCCTCGGCGAGACTATGGATGTGCTTATGTTCATGAGCAATCTGGCCTCTGCCTGTGCCTCGAGCGTCTGCGGCACGTGCATGTTCATCTCGTCTCCATCAAAGTCTGCATTGTAAGGCGTCACAGAAGCTAGGTGCACCCTGAATGTGTTTCCAGGAAGCACGCGTGCAATGTGCGCGTTTATCGATATCCTGTGAAGCGTTGGCTGCCTGTTGAACAGGACCACGTCCCCATCTATGAGCTGCCTGTCGAGTATGTCTCCGGGCTGCAGCGCTGCGAGCAGCTCCTCCCTGTTCATGTCGGCTACCCTCTTCCTGGTCCCGTCCTTGGATATGTGGTTCAGCACGGTTGGATAGGAGGTGTTCGAGAGCAGCTTCTTCGCATACTCTATGTTCCACTTTGTCACGTAGAAAGGCACTGTGAGCACCTCGGCCATCTTCTGTGGCACTCCGAGCTCGTCCATGCTGATATAGTTGTCCGGTGTTATCACCGTTCTAGCGGAGAAGTTTACTCTCTTGCCGCTCAGATTATACCTCAGCCTGCCCTCCTTGCCCTTCAGCCTCTGCGCAAGGGTCTTCAACGGCCTCGTGCTCCTGTGCCTGGCTACAGGCACGCCTGGAGTTTCATTGTTGAAATATGTTGTAACCTGATATTGCAGCAGCTCCCACAGGTCGTCTATTATGATCTGCGGCGCTCCAGCATCTATATCCTGCTCGAGCCTCTGGTTGGTCCTTATTATGTCCACGAGCTTGTGCGTCAGGTCGTCCTCGCTCCTCTCTCCGGATTCGAGCGTTATGGAAGGCCTCACGTTTACCGGAGGCACCAACAGATACGATATCACGAACCATTCTGGCCTTGTCACGTTGCCGTCTATGCCTAGGAGCCCCAGGTCCTCATTGCTTATCTTTGCAAGCCAGTCATGTATCTCGTCGCTCTTGAGCCTGTTGCCGTTCATGTAGAAGAACGTGGGCCTGTCGAGCTTGAGCTTTCCCTGCACCGCGCCGCAGTACGGGCATTTCTTCACTGTCTTGAGCTTCTTTATTACGGAAAGGTTCTTGTCTTCGCTCTCCACGGATGTCTGCAGGCCGAGCTCCTTGTCGTTGTCGTCCGCCCTGACGAAGCCCTCTATTGTTGGCCTGAGGTCGCTTATCTGCTTCTCGTTGAGGAGTATGCGGTGGCAGTCTTTGCACGTCGACTGCAGCAGCAGGTATATCGTCTTGGCGAACTCTGGATGTATCACTGGCCTCACGAGCTCTATGTGGCCGAAGTGCCCCGGGCACACCTTCGCCCTGCCGCCGCACGTCTTGCATTTCAGCCCTGGGTCTATTACGCCGAGGCGCTGGTCTATTAGGCCCCCGTCTATCGGATAGCCGTCGTCATTGTACGTATCAGGGACTATTATCTTGGCTACGCTCATGCGTTTTACCATATCTGGCGATACGGCCGTGAACCTTATATGATCTATCAGCTCGGCTTGCATTCAATTCACCATAAATCATTCGCTCTTCATCCTTATCCTTGGCAGTATGTGCAGCGACTTTATCTCGTCGAGGAGCAGCTTGAAGGCGTAGCTTATCTCGACCTGCTTGAGGTCGGTGCTGCCGCACGTCAGGCATATAGGTCTGTTCTTCACGTAGTCCATATAACCCACGTCGCCGCAGTTCTGGCACACCCAGATCTCTGACTTGTCGCTCTGGTACAGCATGCGCTCCTTGAGCAGCAGGCTGGCGCCGTGCCCGACCAGGGCGTCGCGTTCCATCTCTCCGAACCTGAGCCCTCCGCTCCTCGGCTTTCCTTCTGTGGGCTGGTGCGTCAGTATCTGCACAGGGCCTCTTCCCCTGACCTGCAGCTTCGCGCTCACCATCTGCATCAGCTTCTTGTAGTATACAACTCCTGTGAATATCCTTGCCTCGAACCTCCTGCCGGTGGTCCCGTCGTACAGCCACTCGTCGCCGAACCTGTCGAACCCGTTGCCCTCAAGTATGTCGCCATACCTCTTCAGCAGCTCAGAGCCCTTGGTCGCAAACGGCGTGCCGTCGCTTGTCTTTCCCTCCATCGACGCTGCCTTGCCGACGAGCATCTCCATCATGTGCCCTACCGTGGTCCTGCCTCCCACGCTGTGCGGGTTGAGCAGAAGGTCCGGCACTATTCCGGATTCGCTGAACGGCATGTCCTCCTGGTTGACTATGAGCCCCACTACTCCTTTCTGCGCCTGCCTGCTTGCGAACTTGTCCCCCAATTCAGGTATCTTCTCGCTCCTTATCCTGACCTTGACTATCTTCGTGGCGCCCGTGCTCTCGCTCAGCGCTACGCTGTCTATAACCCCCTGCTCGCCCGTCCTGAGCTTTACCGAATTGTCCCTTGTCTTCTCCTCGGAAAGACCAAAGCTTGTCTGCTCCTCCAGGAACCTTGGAGGCGATATCTTGCCTATGAGCACATCCCCCTCCTTGACCTGCTGCTCAGGCTCTATTATGCCGTCCTCGCTGAGCTTTGCATAGGCATGCTCTCCGAGGTAACCCTCGGCTGTTGCCGGCGGTATCTTGAAATGGTCCTGCTGGCCTCCAGGGTACCTCCTCTCTTCGTCGCTGTACGACCTGTAGAACATGCTCCTTCCGAGCCCCCTGTCTATGGCTCCCCTGTTGAGTATCACTGCGTCCTGCATGTTGTAGCCATAATACGTGCTGAGCGCAACGACGAAGTTCTGGCCGCTCGCGTGCCTGCCGAGCTTGAGCGCCCTGTACGTCACGCTGTTCACTATCGGCTGCTGCGGGTAGTAGAGTATGTACGCCCTGGCGTCGAACCTGTTCTTGAAGTTCAGCGCATACACCCCCTGGCTCTGCTTTATGAAGTTTGATATCAGCCCGTGCTTTCCTATTGTATCATACTCCGGGTATACCCCCGAGTTTATTATGATGCTTAGGTTTGATGCCGGGTCTATCTCAAGGTGCGTGGTCTTCTGCGTTATCTCGCTCTCTGTCAGCGCGCACAGTATGTTCTCCTCCTCTTCCGCATCGAGGTACTCTATGACCCCTCTCCTTATGAGGTAGTTGAAATCTATCTCCTTGTTCCTGAGCTTCTCCTTGAGCTCTTCAGTAAGCTTGCTCGCACCGTTCTCAACTATGATGTACGGCTTCCTCGGCCTGCCCCTATCGGTGAGTATGTGCACCTCGTTCAGCTTTTTGTTGTAGGCAACGTTCACTTCGCCTGATATTAGCCCCATGCGCCTGTTCTTCCTTATCTCCTGGGCAAACGCTCTCCCATTCTCTACGTTGCCCATCGGCTTGCCGTTCAGATACACATAACATTTTTCTTCTGCCATCATAATCGCCTCTATTGCCTCTTTGCAGACACCTTGCCACTTTCCTTCAGCATATCTTCGAGCTTGCCTTTGACCATCTGCTCGTCTGCCCCTACGGTCACTTTCGCCATTATGGCCAGATACCTTGTCAATCCTACCTCAGGTCCTTCAGGGGTTTCAGAAGGGCATATCTTGCCTATGTGGCTGCCGTGCACGTCCCTGGCCTTGAGGTGGGAGTGCTTCTTCGCCAGGGGCGATTTCACCCTCCTCAAATGCGACAGAGCGCTGAACAGGTTCGTCCTGTCTAGCACCTGCGACACCCCGGTCTGCCCTGCGGGCCATGATCCCGTGCCCATCGAATAAAGTATCTTCTCCGTGAGGGTATCTGGGTTTATATTCGTCCTGACATTGAGCTTCCTGCCCCTTGCCGTGGTCCTCTCGACATGGTACTTCACGTCCCTTACGAAGAACTTGAATGCATTGTTGAACAGCACCTCCATGAGGTCTCCCGCAAGGCTTATGCGCTTGTTAGCATAGCTGTCCTTGTCGTCGGACTTCACGTAGTTGTACGCGACTAGCGATGCCCGCTCGGCCATCCTTATCAGGTAATACGCCTTCTCTACCCTGTTCTTCGGGTCGGTGCCTATGTGAGGCAGTATGTAGGTATCGAGCTGTATTTCCGCCTTCTTGTCCTGGTACGCTTTTGCCTGGTTGGGCGCCGACAGCTTGCCAAGCTCTGTTATCGCCTCAGACACTCCCATGTCCTTGGCCTTGCTTATGCTTACGTTTAGCATGAGGTCATTCTTTACGTCCTTGTTGTAGCTCGCTTCCTGTATCTTCTCCATGGTTAGTCCTAATGCGCGCAGGACCAGTACCAGGTCTATGCCTTTAGACAAGGTAGGGAACATGAGCGAATAAACTCCGTATTCATCCCTCGTAACACTGCACCTGCCTCTGAAATTGAGCTGCGTAGTCGAGAAGACCTTGCATACGGTCTCGCCCTTGCTCTCCTTCGTGCATATCATCTTGTTTGGTGCGAGATCCTCTATGCCGACAAGCACCCTCTCAGTTCCTTTTATTATGAAATAGCCCCCTGGGTCGTCGGGGTCCTCGCCCTCGCCGAGCAGCTGCTCGTACGTCATGTTCTTTGTGTAGCACAGGTCGCTCTTGAGCATGACAGGGAGGTCACCGACATAGGCTTCGCCCATGTTTATCGTCTTCTCTATGCCGCTTATTATGGGGGTGTATGTTATGTACATAGGCGCTGCATAGGTCATGTTGCGCACGAGCGCCTCGTGCGGCATGAGGTCCTTCGTAGAGCTGTCCGATTCTATTATCTTAGGCTGCTCAAGCCTTATGCTGTTGAACTTTATTGCGAAGTTGGACACGTCTGGTTCGACAACGCTCTGGCTCTTTATTATGTTGTGTATGCCTATGTGTATGAACCTGTTGTAGCTGTCTATCTGCTGCTGCACCATAGAAACAGAGGACAGATAGGATTCCAAAACCTCGTGGGTATTAGCCATTATATCACACATTCAAAACAAAAGCGAAGCGAGAGCATCAGCCCTTCACCACGTACCTGTAGGCAACATACTTTTTGCCGTCGTCATTCCTGTGAATTGCTATGAGCCGGCCGGCTGCCGCCTTCAGCTTTACTGCCTGCGGGTCCGATTCTAGCATCTTCGGGAATTTCTCCAACGGGGTGTTGAACTTTTTCGATATCTTTTTAGCATCGCTCTCGCTGAGCAATTCATGTTCGGGGACCAGGTCATAATTCGAAGCCAACAGCTCACCAATGAAACAAAGCGCCAACTGACGTGGAGGTACCAAGCTCGTTATAGTAGTTTATACGCAAAGTAATAAATAATTTGTGCAGAGGTGCTTTTATCGCTGTGCATGTATGCTCTTCGATGCGCAACAGCACATCATGCCCTCCGCAGCTCAAGCTTGTACCTTTCGAGGAACCTGTCGGCTTCATCACGATCGATGCCTATTTTCTCTGCAAGGTGGAGCACCTTCCTTCTATTGTTGTCTATCACGTTAGGCAGCTTCTCTGATATCCTTCTATCATATTCGGTATAGCTGGGATCATGCAGTATGTGCCTGCTGGGCGCGTCGCGTCTTGCCGCCGCCTCATGCAGCTTTTCGCGCACGCGCTCCGATCCATCCAACATGTACTCTACCGATTTACCCATCGCATCGAGCACATCAGAGCCATGCATGCCTCCTAGCATAGCTATTAATGTAGGCACAAGTCTCCCTCTCTTCTGCACTATCGGATTCATGCTCGTCGCTGCTACGAAAGATATCTCTGGAAGCTCAACAGCGAGCTTAGCCTTGCCTATGTAAACCGAGTATGACCTGTCGAACACGTCCTGTGATATAGGTATAGGTCCAACACCTGTCTGCTCCGTGAATATATCTATATTTTCTATATTGTCAACAACCTCAAAAGGCGATAGTAGAGTGTACACCGCATCGTTTCTATATACTATTCTGTCAGTCATATGCCTGTATCTTACGCAACCCAGCATTTCCTGGGCGTCAGCCCCATTCATGATCACGTCTATGTCTATGGATTTACCCAAGTAGGGCGCAAGAGACGCAGGTATAATCGCTTTCTTCCCGGAGCCACCATCAAGCAATACTCTACGCTCCTTGCTCCTGCTATATATGCTCATTGTCAGCTCTAATTCCTCCAGGTGCGGCCTGCTCTCTATCGCCCTTTCACACCCCGTCTGTCCCATCCAAATCCCCTCTCTGGTTTGTATGACAATGGCTAAAAACATTGTGTGCAGCTGCACCCAGATCCGCCGCAAATTTGATGCCGGATGCAGTGTTGTGTGTCACCGTATAAGCAAGTTTTAAATATGTATACTAATAATAGTGATACTGAAGTTTGCGCAAATACTGGGTTGTTAGATGGAGAAAAGGAAATCTATACCTAAATCTTCTGTTAAAGCAAAGAATGCTGCCAGGCAGCCGTCGCTTGCCGTTCATGCTGCACAGAGGGCAAAGTTGAAAGGGCGCAGGGGCGAAGAATCACAAAGCGCAATGGAGTACATGATAACGTACAGCTGGGCTATACTCATCATTGCTGTAGCTGTTGCTCTATTATACTTATACCTGGTTGCGCCACGTGTAATCGTTAGCTCTCAGTGCTCATTCAAAATCGGCGCATATTGTGAAGACATGGTTCTAGGCAGCAACACAATAACCCATGCTACTGAGATGGCTTTATTCCTAACCAATACGCAGACCTATCCTATGCTCAATCCTAGCTTATATGTATCAATAAACGGCAAGAATACTACGGCATACGCATGCAAGCCCTATTATGTGCTCCCTGGAGGCTCGATAATATGCACGATACCTGTGCCTAATGTGACAAGCTCGCTGGGCGAGTTCTTTGCAGGTAATATATACCTTAACGCAACATACTG